>NZ_JAAGPG010000059.1:0-28274 GCF_017104665.1 Burkholderia sp. Se-20378
CGGCCATTGCGGCGTCGCTTGCCTGCACGCCGGCCGGCGCCGCCGACATGAACGCGGTGAACAACGCCGGCGCGATCGCGTCGAGCGTGATGGTCGGTTCGGCCGCACCGTCGCTCGGCATCGGCGCGGTGCTGCAGACGCTGGTCGGGCTCGCGGTCGTGATCGGTCTCGTGTTCGCGTGCGCATGGCTCGCGCGCCGCTTCGGCTTCCAGCACGCGCGCCGCGGCGGCCCGCTGAAGGTCGTGTCGAGCGTCGCGGTCGGCGCGAAGGAAAGCGCGACGATCGTCGAGATCGGCGACACCTGGCTCGTGCTCGGCGTCGCGCCGGGCAACGTGCGATTGCTGCATACGCTGCCGGCCGGTTCGGCAGCAGCTCCGGCTTCCGCTGATGCATCCGCCGGCGCCGCCCCGTCCGAAGGCGGCCTGCCCGGCACGTTCGGCTCGCGGTTTCGCGATGCGCTCGCGGGCGAAGCCGCGAAGCGCCTCGGTCGCGGCAAGGACCGCTGACATGGCGCCGCGCCCTCTTTCCGACCCCGCATTCCGATGAAACACGCATTCCTGCATCGCGCGGCGCGCTTCGCGCCCGTGCTGATCCTCTGCCTCGCTCCTGCGCTCGCCTGTGCGCAGGCGAACGGCCTGCCCGCGTTCAACGCGAGCCCGGGCCCGCACGGCGGCACCACGTATTCGCTGAGCGTGCAGACGATGCTGCTGCTCACGATGCTGTCGTTCCTGCCGGCGATGCTGCTGATGATGACGAGCTTCACGCGCATCATCATCGTGCTGTCGCTGCTGCGCCAGGCGCTCGGCACCTCGACGACGCCGCCGAACCAGGTGCTCGTCGGCCTCGCGATGTTCCTCACCTTCTTCGTGATGTCGCCGGTGCTCGACCGCGCGTACAACGACGGCTACAAGCCGTTCTCCGACGGCTCGATGCCGATGGAGCAGGCGGTGCAGCGCGGCGTCGCGCCGTTCAAGACCTTCATGCTGAAGCAGACCCGCGAGACCGATCTCGCGCTGTTCGCGAAGATCTCGAAGGCCGCGCCGATGCAGGGGCCCGAGGACGTGCCGCTGTCGCTGCTGGTGCCCGCGTTCGTCACGAGCGAGCTGAAGACCGGCTTCCAGATCGGCTTCACGGTGTTCATCCCGTTCCTGATCATCGACATGGTCGTCGCGAGCGTGTTGATGTCGATGGGGATGATGATGGTGTCGCCGTCCACCGTGTCGCTGCCGTTCAAGCTGATGCTGTTCGTGCTGGTCGACGGCTGGCAGCTGCTGATCGGCTCGCTCGCGCAGAGCTTTACGTAAGCCGCGGAGGAATCGCACGATGACGCCCGAACAAGTGATGACCCTGGCGCACCAGGCGATGATGGTCGGCCTGCTGCTGGCCGCCCCGCTGCTGCTGGTCGCGCTCGTGGTCGGCCTCGTCGTGAGCCTGTTCCAGGCCGCGACGCAGATCAACGAAGCGACGCTGTCGTTCATCCCGAAGCTGCTCGCGGTTGCCGTGACGCTCGTGATCGCCGGCCCGTGGATGATGACGACGATGCTCGACTACCTGCGGCAGACGCTGCTGCACGTCGCGACGCTCGGCGTCGGCTGAGCCGCGCGCACCACCCGGCGACGATGTTCTCGGTTACCTACGCGCAGCTCAACGGCTGGCTCACGGCGTTCCTGTGGCCGTTCGTGCGGATGCTCGCGCTCGTCGCGACCGCGCCCGTCGTCGGCCACGCGGCAGTGCCCGTGCGCGTGAAGATCGGCCTCGCCGCGTTCATGGCGCTGGTCGTCGCGCCCACGCTCGGCGCGATGCCGGACGTCACCGTGTTCTCCGCACAGGGCATCTGGATCCTCGTCACGCAGTTCCTGATCGGTGCCGCGATGGGTTTCACGATGCAGATCGTGTTCGCGGCCGTCGAGGCGGCCGGCGACTTCATCGGGCTGTCGATGGGGCTCGGCTTCGCCACCTTCTTCGATCCGCACACGAGCGGCGCGACACCCGTGATGGGCCGCTTCCTGAACGCGGTCGCGATGCTCGCATTCCTCGCGGTGGACGGCCACCTGCAGGTGTTCGCCGCGCTCACCGCGTCGTTCCAGTCGCTGCCGGTGTCGGCCGACCTGCTGCACGCGCCGGGCTGGCGCACGCTTGCCGGGTTCGGCACGACCGTGTTCGAGATGGGGCTGCTGCTCGCGCTGCCGGTGGTCGCGGCGCTCCTGATCGCGAACCTCGCGCTCGGCATCCTGAACCGCGCGGCGCCGCAGATCGGCGTGTTCCAGATCGGCTTTCCCGTCACGATGCTCGTCGGGCTGTTGCTCGTGCAACTGATGATCCCGAACCTCGTGCCGTTCGTGGCGCACCTGTTCGACATGGGGCTCGACGCGATGGGCCGCGTGCTGATCGGCTGGCACTGAGGCGGCAATACTCGTCAGGCGCGAGGGGTTCTCGCGCTGCGCCCTCGCTTTTCGAACGTGTCTGATTGCTTTGGGCGTTCGCGAAAAATACGCTGGCGGACTCATCCATCGGAACGACCTCGTCGAGGGTCGATCGTCCAGCATGCTCTATACGGGTACAGAAGCGGCACACGTATGGCGTGGTCGCGCGCCAGTATCTTCCGCCTGGTTCGAAATCCGGCCGTCGAATCTGCCAATTCATGCGGAGCCGCTATTTGACAGTCAATCGGACGCCATCATCGGATACCGTACGGAAACCGGTGGCGTCGCATATATATCCGACCTCGATGGCACGTGCATTTCGGTCATCGAGAAGCCGTTGGAAGCGCCGCTTATCGATCCGATCGATGCGATTTTCGTTGTCGGTGCCGTGTGGCGATCGGGTGCCCGCGCGATGGCGAAGATCGGTGGGTTCCGTACTCACGCGATCATCGGTCGATCCGCACTATCCGGCCTCAGAACGCGCTTCGCCGCTTCGGCAAGCAGACAACTGCGCTTTGCCGCCACGCCGCTCGCGCATATGCAGGAACCCTGGCGCTTCGTGCCCGTTCACATTCTTCGACTTGCCATTCGTCACGGCAAGCGCATACCGGATCCCAAAGGGCATCGTGGCATCTTCCAGTACACTGCGCCGATGACGCACCGAGGCGTTCGCTATCAGCTCGAGGTCGTCGTTCGCGAAAGCGATTACACGGTGTTGCATTTCGTCTACAAGCGTTAGCCAATATGACCGGGATCATCGTTAGTGCCGCGCCGCTTGTTGCGCCCGCGATCGCGTACATGCAATGGGACGAGGACTGCTTCACGCTCTCCTGCGACATTCGCCATGCGCCTGACAATCGGACGGCGCGGCCTTCCGTCCTGCGTGACCGACTTGACGACCAGTTTGGCGTGCACGCCGAAACCCGTCGCGTCATCACCGCCGGCAGTTTGACGCTCATGCTCGACGGTGCGGGCCGCTTGTGTTCATTCGACTTCTATACCAATGCCGATCATTGGCAAAAAGCCGATACGCCGCCACCCGTTCCGGTTTCTCCGCATACGCCGACCTTCAGCGCCGTGTTTGACGCGCTCGGTCGCGCGGACGTCCGCGAGCCGGCTGTCGTCTATGACAACGTGACACGCTGCCTCTCCCTGATCTGGCGCGACGATGCGTCGGTCAGATACGCAATCGCACCGAATCTGTCGGTTGCTGCCGCACAGGACGGGAATCTGACTCGCATCGACCTCGGCGGCATCTCACCGGTTTGACAAACCAACTGCGCATGGCGAAATCTTTCGCTTTCCGCACCGGCCCTCCGTTGCTGGAAAACCCCTAAAGGAATCGCCCGCCCGCGAAAGGTAGCGGAAGGTTTCGCCTCCCTATACTCGTCGTGACGATGCAGCAAGCATCGCGCCACACGAATACAACGAACGGAGACGACCCGATGCGACCCATCCTGCGCACCCTCGCCGTTGCAGCCAGCCTGAGCTGCGCGCTTGCCGCTCACCCCGCTTTCGCCGACGACGGCGGCAAGATCACGATCATGGTCGGCGGGATCGCGAAGCTCATCTACCTGCCCGCGCGGCTCACGCAGGAGCTCGGCTACTTCAAGGCCGAAGGGCTCGACGTCGAGCTGCTGTCGCAGCCGGCCGGCGTCGACGCGGAGAACGAGCTGCTCGCGGGCGCCGTGCAGGGCGTCGTCGGCTTCTACGACCACACGATCGACCTGCAGAGCAAGGGCAAGGACGTGAAGGCGATCGCCGTGTTCGGCCAGGTGCCGGGTGAAGTCGAGATGGTGTCGACCAAGGCCGCGCCGACTTTCAAGTCGATGGCCGACTCGAAGGGCAAGACGCTCGGCGTGACCGGCCTCGGCTCGTCGACCAGCTTCCTCACGCAATACCTCGCGCTCCAGCACGGCGTGCAGTCGACCCAGTACACGATGCTGCCGGTCGGCGCCGACGCGAGCTTCATCGCCGCGATCAAGCAGGGCCGCATCGACGCCGGGATGACGACCGAGCCGACCGTGTCCGCGCTCGAGAAGATGGGCGACGCGAAGGTGCTGGTCGACATGCGCACCGTCGACGGCACGCGCGCGGCGCTCGGCGGCACGTATCCGGCCGCGAGCCTGTACGTGCAGTCGGCCTGGGCCGATTCGCACAAGGCGCAGGCGACCAAGCTCGCGCACGCGTTCGCAAAGACGATGCAGTTCATCCACACGCACAGCGCCGACGAGATCGCCGCGAAGATGCCGGCCGACTACCAGAAGGACAAGGCGCTGTACGTGAGCGCGCTGAAGGCGTCGCTGCCGATGTACACGGCCGACGGCAAGATGCCGGCCGACGGCCCGGCCACCGTGCTGAAGGTGCTGTCGGCGTTCAACCCGTCGGTGAAGGGCAAGCATATCGACCTGGCGCGCACCTTCACGAACGATTTCGTGAACGCGAAGTAAGCGACATCGGTAGCAGCGCCGGCGGCGGCGATCCCGCCGCCGAGCGTGCCCCGTTCCGGCCCGATTGACCGGCCCGGCGTCGCCACGATGCGACGCTCTCCTCACCCGCAGGACGAATGCGATGAACCAGGCAGTCTCCCCGAGCACACCGGCGATCGAGTTTCGCAACGTGTCGTGCCGCTTCATTTCGCCGGAAGGCAAGGCCACCGTCGCGCTGCGCGACTTCAGCATGAGCGTCGCGCGCGGCGAGTTCATCGCGATCGTCGGGCCGACCGGCTGCGGCAAGTCGACGACGCTGAACCTGATCACCGGGCTGCTCAAGCCCGTGTCGGGCGAAGTGCGCGTGATGGGTCGCCCGGTCGACGGGATCGATCCGCGCATCGGCTTCGTGTTCCAGGCCGACGCCGTGTTCCCGTGGCGCAACGTGATCGACAACGTCGCGGCCGGCCCGCTGTTTCGCGGCCGCTCGAAGGACGTCGCGTACGCGCAGGCCGAGGAGTGGATCCGCAAGGTCGGCCTCGACAAGTTCACGAAGCACTACCCGCACCAGTTGTCCGGCGGGATGAGGAAGCGCGTCGCGCTCGCACAGACCTTCATCAACCAGCCGGAAATCCTGCTGATGGACGAGCCGTTCTCCGCGCTCGACATGCAGACGCGCACGCTGATGCAGGACGAGCTGCTGCAGCTCTGGTCGGCGAACAAGGGCTCGGTCGTGTTCGTCACGCACGATCTGGAAGAGGCAATCGCCCTCGCCGACCGCGTGTTCGTGCTGACCGCGCGGCCTGCGACGCTCAAGCGCGTGTACGAGATCGACCTGCCGCGCCCGCGCGTCACGTCGGAGATCCGCTACGACACGCGCTTCATCGAAATTTCCAAGGACATCTGGCACGACCTGCGCGAAGAAGTGCAGATCGGCTGACGCATACGCTCAAGGCAAGGACAGCAAGGACAGGAGCATGACCGACATGACGCTTCCCCCCACCGCCATTCCGGCAACGACGCTCGAGGACGACGAGCGCGCCGCGCAACGCCGGCTGCGCCGCCGGCGCAACCTGATCGTCACGCTGCGGATCGCCGTGCTGGTGATCGTGCTCGGCGGGTGGGAACTCGCCGCACGACTCAAATGGATCGATCCGTTCTTCTTCTCGATGCCGTCGCTGATCTTCGACCAGATCCAGGACTGGTTCGTGAACGGCACGTCGCAGGGCCCGCTGCTCACGCAGGTGTGGGTCACGCTCGAGGAAACCGGCATCGGCTTCCTGATCGGCTCGGTGGCCGGCGTGATCTGCGGGATCGTGCTCGGCCGCAACAAGCTGATGGCCGACGTGTTCGGCCTGTACATCCAGATCGCGAACTCGATTCCGCGCGTCGTGCTCGGCTCGATCTTCGTGATCGCGCTGGGCCTCGGGATGGCGTCGAAGATCGCGCTGGCCGTCGTGATGGTGTTCTTCGTCGTGTTCGGCAATGCGTTCCAGGGCGTGCGCGAAGCCGACCGCTACCTGATCGCGAACGCGCAGATCCTCGGCGCGTCGCGCCGGCAGATCACCACGGCGGTCGTGATCCCGTCCGCGCTGAGCTGGATTCTCGCCAGCCTGCACGTGAGCTTCGGCTTCGCGCTGGTCGGGGCGGTCGTCGGCGAATTCCTGGGTTCCAAGCAGGGCATCGGTTTGCTAATCTCCACCGCCCAGGGCGCGTTCAACGCAAGCGGCGTATTTGCGGCGATGATCGTGCTGGCCGTGGTCGCGCTGGCCGCCGACTACCTGCTGACATGGCTCGAGAAGCGGCTGCTGAAGTGGCGCCCCGCGGCGTTCTGAACGCCGCAGACGGACGCCTGACATGACACTCCCGACCGCGCCGGCGCTCCCGGCGCGGTTCGGCATTTCGGAGAAGGAGCGCAACAGGATGGCGCACAGCCTGCGCGGACGGTTGCTGTGGTGGCTGCTGCTGCCGCTCGCGGTGTTCATGCTGATCGCCGGCGCGATGTCGTACGACACCGCGCGGACCACGGCCGCGCTCGTGCAGGACAGCGCGCTCGTCGCGTCCGCACGCACGATCGGCGAGGACATCGAATGGCGCAACGGGCTGCCGGTGGCCGACGTGCCGCCGGCCGCGCTCGAGATCTTCGAGTCGCCGTCGCGCGATTCGGTGTTCTACAAGGTCATCGACGGCCACGACCGCCTGCTCGCGGGCACACCGGCGCTGGACCTGCCCGCGCGGCACGGCATCGAGCCGACGCTGTACGACACGTCGCTCGACGGCGTGCCGCTGCGCGCGGTGGCCTACGATCGCCAGCTGTACGACGAGGGGCACGTCGAGACGGTCACGGTGGTCGTCGCGAAGACGACGCGCTCGCACCGCGCGATGGTCGCCACGATCTGGCGGCCGCAGCTCGTGCGCCTGTCGCTGATGCTGATGCTCGCGATGGGGCTCGTGTACCTCGGCCTCACCTTCGAGATGCGCCCGCTGATGAAGCTGAAGGACGACGTGGCCGACCGCGGGCCGATGGAGCTGGAGCCGATCCGTCCCGAGCGGCTGCAGAACGAGCTGCGGCCGATCGTCGACGCGATCAACCAGTGCATCGCGCGGCTCAACATGCACACGGCCACGCAGCGCCGCTTCATCGCGGATGCCGCGCACCAGTTGCGCACGCCGATCGCGGTGCTCGACACGCAGATCCAGTACGCGCAGCGGCGCGGGCACGACGATCCGGAACTCGCAGCGGTGCTCGACAGCATGCAGCGCAGCAGCCGCAAGATGGCCGACGTGACCGACAAGCTGCTGCTGCTCGCGCATGCGGAAGCGACACCGTCGACGCTGCTGACCCATCGCGTCGATCTCGCGGCCGTGGTGTCGAGCGTGCTGGAGGAAACGATCGTGCTCGCGCAGCGGCGCAATATCGACCTCGGCGCCGACCTCGGCGAGCGGCTCGACGTCGCGGGCAGCGACAGCCTGCTGACCGCGCTGGTGATGAACCTCGTCGACAACGCGGTGCGCTACACGCAGCCGGGCGGCTGCGTGACGGTCTGCGCCCGCCGCGACGGCGACGCGATCGTGCTCGATGTGGTCGACAACGGCCCGGGCATCCCGGCCGAAGCGCGGCCGCACGTGTTCAAGCGGTTCTATCGCGTGTCGGCCGATACCGAGGGCTCGGGCCTTGGGCTCGCGATCGTCCGCGAGATCGCGCAGGCGCACGGCGGCAGCGCGTCGCTCGAGCCGGGGGCCGGCAATCGCGGTATCGTCGTAACAGTGCGGCTGCCCGCCTACGATTGAAGAGAACGCCGTCATGAAACTCCTGTTGGTCGAAGACAACGCCGAACTCGCGCACTGGATTGTGAACCTGCTGCGCGGGGAGGATTTCGCGGTCGACTCCGTCGGCGACGGCGAGCGTGCCGATACGGTACTGAAGACCGAACGCTACGACGCGGTGCTGCTCGACATGCGCCTGCCCGGCATCAGCGGCAAGGAGGTGCTCGCGCGGCTGCGGCGCCGCAACGACAACGTGCCGGTGCTGATGCTGACCGCGCACGGCTCGGTCGACGACAAGGTCGACTGCTTCGGCGCGGGCGCCGACGATTACGTCGTGAAGCCGTTCGAATCGCGCGAGCTGGTCGCGCGGATTCGCGCGCTGATCCGCCGGCAGGCCGGCGTCGGCACGACGCAGCTCGTGTGCGGCGATCTCGTCTACGCGTTCGGCACACGCGAATTCCGCTGCGGCGAAACGGTGCTCGCGCTGCGCCGCCGCGAGCACGCGATCCTCGAAACGCTGATGCTGCAGCAGAACAAGACGGTGTCGAAGGCGCGGCTGATGGACAGCGTGTTCGCGCTCGACGACGAGCCGAGCGCCGACGCGATCGACATCTACATCCACCGGCTGCGCAAGCATCTCGCGGGCAGCACGGCCGAGATCATCACGCTGCGCGGGCTCGGTTACATCCTGCGCATGAAGAGCACACAGGACTGACGGGCGCCTTTGCGAGCCCTGATTATCGATTCGTAGCACGAAACGTCATCGCTGCATGCCGGCGCCCCCGGCTTGCCGGCTTCCGCACGCCTGCCCGATCCGTGATTGTTGCGCGTTCGGTGTTTTCACCGATCCGATTCTTGCGTCCGGGAAAGCGTCGTGAAGGATTGCACCCTCTACGATGCTACGCGTCGGCCCTCTCGCTGTGGCCGGCAAGAGTCGGCATACATTACGTACTGCCAACGACCAGATTTCAATGCGGCAGCTCGGAGGAGACGATCTTGAAACGAAAAACCCTTGCCCTTTCCATCGCGGCGGCTGGCCTGTGCGCCGGCACCCAGGCGCACGCGCAATCGAGCGTGCAGCTCTACGGCCTGATGGACCTGAGCTTTCCGACCTACCGGACCCACGCCGACGCGAACGGCAATCACGTGATCGGCATGGGCAACGAAGGCGAGCCGTGGTTCAGCGGCAGCCGCTGGGGCCTGCGCGGCGCCGAAGACATCGGCGGCGGCACGAAGGTCATCTTCCGCCTCGAAAGCGAATACGTGGTCGCGAACGGCCAGATGGAAGACAACGGCCAGATCTTCGACCGCGATGCGTGGGTCGGCATCGAGGACGAGCGCTTCGGCAAGCTGACGGCCGGGTTCCAGAACACGATCGCGCGCGACGCGGCGGCGATCTACGGCGATCCGTACGGCTCCGCGAAGCTGTCGACCGAGGAAGGCGGCTGGACCAACTCGAACAACTTCAAGCAGATGATCTTCTACGCGGCCAGCCCGACCGGCACGCGCTACAACAACGGCATCGCGTGGAAGAAGCTGTTCAGCAACGGCATCTTCGCGAGCGCCGGCTACCAGTTCAGCAATTCGACCGCATTCGCGACCGGCTCCGCGTATCAGGTCGCGCTCGGCTACAACGGCGGGCCGTTCAACGTGTCGGGCTTCTACAACCACGTGAACAACGGCGGCTTCACGAACCAGACGTTCTCGGTCGGCGGCAACTACACGTTCAGCATCGTGCGCCTGAATGCCGGCTACTTCCGCTACAACGGCGACCAGGGTTCGCTCGGCCAGCGCCACGACGATTCGTGGACCGTGTCGGTGAAGGTGGCGCCCCCCGGTGCGCTCGACTACGAGCTCGGCTACCAGCAGATGCGCGTCAAGAACGCCGCGAACAACGCCGACGGCTTCACGCCGAACGCGAACCTCGGCGCGTTCAGCCTGACCAACGGCGTCGCCAACGGCTTCAAGGAAACGATCTACGGGTCGGTGTTCTATCACCTGAGCAAGCGCACCGAGGTGTATCTCGCCGGCGACTACATGAAGCTGCACGGCGGCTATACGGTGTCGTCGACGTTCGGCGCGAAGAACCAGCTCGAACTGACGTCGGGCATCCGCACGCGTTTCTGACCTGAAACGGGGCCCGACGGGCCCCGTCGCACCCTCCATCCGGGATTCTCCATGCGGGCACGCCGGCGCTTGGCGCCGACCGTGCCCTTTTTTTCGTCCTTTCCTGCGCGCGCCGGGGATGCCCGTCAGGCGGTCGCCGGCCGGCCATGCGACAACGGGCCCGAAGCCGCTTGCGGCCCGTCCGGCGGGCAATCGCGGCCGATACCAGCACGATCGCCCCACATCGGCGCTTGACCTCGGCCGGGTGACTCGATAGCGTTTCGGGTTTGCCCGGGCGGCCATTGCCGCCGGTGCTGCGAGCGCGCCCGATGTCCTGGCGCGCGCGGCCGGGCTCCGATGGAAAAGACGATGCAGAAACTCGATGCGGCCAGCCCGCAGGCGATGTCGACCGATTTCACCGCCGACAACGTCGCGCGCCTGAAGGCGCTGTTCCCCGAACTCGTGACCGAAGGCCCCGGCGGCGCGTCGGTCGACGTCGACGTGCTGAAAGCGCTGATCGGCGAACGCACGGTCGGCGACGCCGACGAGCGCTACGGCTTCCACTGGCATGGCAAGCGCAGCGCGCGCCAGGCCGCGCTCACGCCGTCGACGGGCACGCTGCGGCCCTGCCCCGACGACAGCGTCGCGTGGGACGACACGCGCCATCTCGTGATCGAGGGCGACAACCTCGACGTGATGAAGCTGCTGCACAAGAGTTACGCAGGCAAGGTGAAGCTCGTCTACATCGACCCGCCGTACAACACCGGCAGCGATTTCGTCTATCCCGACGACTTCAGCGACAGCATCCGCCACTACCTGGCGATGACCGGGCAGACCCAGGGCGGCGTGAAGCGCAGCACCAACACCGAGGCGAACGGCCGGTTCCACACCGACTGGCTGAACATGATGTATCCGCGCCTGAAGCTCGCGCACGCGCTGCTGTCCGACGAAGGGCTGATCGCCGTGCACATCGACGAGCATGAAGTGCATGCGCTCGTGCTGATGCTGCGCGAGATCTTCGGCGAGGAGAACGAGCTCGGCGTCGCCGTGTGGGACAAGCGCAACCCGAAGGGCGACGCGCGCGGCGTCGCGTACCAGCACGAATCGCTGGTGCTGTTCGCGCGCAACGCCGAGACGCTGCTCGAACAGGCGCCGCTCAAGCGCCCGAAGCGCAATGCGCAGCGCATGCTCGACGCCGCGCACGACGCCGTGTATCGCAGCGGCAACCCGAAGGACGCGCAGAAGGCGTACCGCGCGTGGATGAAGGCGCAGACCAACCTGTCCGGCGGCGAGGTGATGTACGACCGGCTATCGGAAGAAGGCCGCGTGTACCGCCTCGTGTCGATGGCCTGGCCGAACAAGAAGAAGGCGCCGGAAGAGTATTTCACGCCGCTGATCCACCCGGTCACCGGCAAGCCGTGCGCGATGCCGGCGCGCGGCTGGCGCAACCCGCCCGCGACGATGCAGGCGCTGATCGAGCGCGGCCAGATCGAATTCGGCGCCGATGAAACCACGCAGCCGCAACGGATCTACTACCTCGACGAGAACATGTACGAGAACGTGCCGTCGGTGCTGCCGTTCGCCGGCTCCGACGACGCGCTGCTGAAGACGCTCGGCATCCCGTTCGACCTGCCGAAACCGGTCGATTTCGCGGCGGCCGTGATCGGCTGGTGCACGCGCAGCGACGACATCGTGCTCGACTGCTTCGCCGGCTCCGGCTCGACCGGCCACGCGGTGATGCAGGTGAACGCGACCGACGGCGGCGCGCGCCGCTACGTGCTCGTGCAGTTGCCCGAAGCGCTCGACCGCCGCGACAAGACGCAGCAGAGCGCGGCCGACTTCTGCACGAAGCTGAAGAAGCCGCTGACGCTCGCCGAAATCACGAAGGAACGCCTGCGCCGCGCCGCGCAACAGGTCGCGCGCGATTACCCGGAAAGCTATGGCGACCTCGGTTTCCGCGTGTACCGGCTCGACACGACCAACGTGATCGAGTGGGATCCGCGCCGCGACGACTTCGACCACGCGCTGTTCGCGTCCGTCGAGCACGTGAAGACCGGCCGCACCGAAGACGACCTGCTCGCCGAGCTGACGCTGAAGCTCGGCCTCGACCTGTGCACGCCGGTCGAGCATCACCAGGTGGCGGGCAAGACCGTGCACCTGATCGGCCGCTCGATCGTCGCGTGCTTCGATGCACGCATCGCGCGCGACGACGCGGGCCCGCTCGCCGACGGCATCGTCGACCTGCTCGATGCGACCGGCACGACGCACGACGTCACGTGCCTGTTCCGCGACAGCGGCTTCGTCGACGACGTCGCGAAGCTCAATCTCGCCGCGCTGCTCGAACAGCACGGCGTGAAGCGCGTGCGGAGCCTGTGATGCGGCTGCATTTCGAAGCGGATCTCGACTACCAGCGCGAGGCGATCGACGCCGTCTGCGACCTGTTTCGCGGCCAGGAATCGTATCGCGGCGACTTCAGCGTGCTCGCGAACGCCGCGCCCGGCACGACGGCCGCCGCGCAAGGCTCGCTCGGCTTCGCAGTGTCGGAACAGGGCGTCGGCAACCGGCTGTCGCTGACCGACGACGCGCTCGCGCGCAATCTCGCCGACGTGCAGCTGCGCGGCGGGCTGCCGCCGTCCGGCCTGCCCGGCTCGCGCGACTTCACCGTCGAGATGGAAACCGGCACCGGCAAGACCTACGTGTACCTGCGCACGATCTTCGAGCTGAACCGCCGCTACGGCTTCACGAAGTTCGTGATCGTCGTGCCGTCGATCGCGATCAAGGAAGGCGTGCACAAGACGCTCGCGATCACCGAGGATCACTTCCGCGCGCTGTACGCGGGTGTGCCGTACGACTACTTCCTGTACGACTCCGCGAAGCTCGGCCAGGTGCGCCACTTCGCGGCGAGCGCGGCGATCCAGATCATGGTGATGACGGTGGCCGCGATCAACAAGAAGGAAATCAACAACCTCTACAAGGACAGCGAGAAGACCGGCGGCGAGAAGCCGATCGACCTGATCCGCGCGACGCGGCCGATCGTGATCGTCGACGAGCCGCAGAGCGTCGACGGCGGGCTCGAAGGCCGTGGCCGCGAAGCGCTCGCCGCGATGGCGCCGCTCTGCACGCTGCGCTATTCGGCCACGCACGTCGACCGTCACCACATGGTGTACCGGCTCGACGCGGTCGATGCGTACGAGCGCAAGCTGGTCAAGCAGATCGAGATCGCGTCGGCGATCGTCGAGGATGCGCACAACAAGCCGTATGTGCGGCTCGTGGGCGTGTCGAACCGGCGCGGTGCGATCAGCGCGCGCGTCGAGCTCGACGTCGCGACGACGGCCGGCGTGAAGCGCCAGATCGTGTCGGCCACCGACGGCGACGATCTCGAACGCCTGACCAAGCGCGCGCTGTACGCGGGGCTGCGGATCGGCGAAGTCCATGCGGTGAAGGGCGCCGAATACGTCGAGCTGCGCCATCCGGAAGGCGAGGCGTTCCTGTCGCTCGGCGAGGCGTTCGGCGACATCGACACGCTCGCCGTGCAGCGCGAGATGATCCGTCGCACGATCCGCGAGCATCTGGACAAGGAGCTGCGCCTGGCCGAACGCGGCGTGAAGGTGCTGTCGCTGTTCTTCGTCGATTCGGTCGAGCGCTATCGTCAGTACGATGAGAACGGCATGCCCGTGAAGGGCGACTACGCGCTGATCTTCGAAGAGGAATATGCGCGTGCGGCGCGCGTGCCGGCCTACCGCGCACTGTTCGACGGTGTCGACGTCGCGCTCGAAGTCGGGCGCGCACACAACGGCTACTTCTCGATCGACCGCAAGGGCGGCTGGACCGACACGAGCGAAAGCAGCGCCGCGGCCCGCGAAAACGCGGAGCGTGCGTACGGCCTCATCATGCGCGAGAAGGAAGCGCTGCTGTCGTTCGACACGCCGCTGAAGTTCATCTTCTCGCACTCGGCGCTGAAGGAAGGCTGGGACAACCCGAACGTGTTCCAGATCTGCACGCTGCGCGACATCCAGACCGAACGCGAGCGTCGCCAGACGCTTGGCCGCGGGCTGCGCCTCGCCGTCGACCAGGACGGCGAACGCGTGCGCGATGCGGGCGTGAACACGCTCACCGTGATCGCGACCGAGCGCTACGAGTCGTTCGCGGAGAACCTGCAGAAGGAAATCGAGGCCGATACGGGCATCCGGTTCGGGATCGTCGAGGAACACCAGTTCGCGGCGCTGCCCGTGCAGGAAGGCGACGGGCCCGCGCATGCGCTCGGCGTCGAGCTGTCGCGCGTGCTGTGGAATCATCTGCACGAACAAGGCTACGTCGACGCGCAGGGCAAGGTGCTCGACCGGCTGAAGGACGCGCTGCGCCAGAGCGCGCTGGTACTGCCGGACGCATTCGAAATGCTGCGTGCACCGATCGTCGCGACACTGCGCAAGCTGTCGGGCCGCTTTGCCGTGCGCAACGCGGACGAGCGCCGCGCGATCGCGCTGCGACGCGATGCGTCGGGCAAGGCCGTCGTGTTCGGCGAGGATTTCCGCGCGCTGTGGGACCGCATTCGCCATCGCACCGTGTACCGCGTCGAGTTCGACAACGCGAAGCTCGTGCGCGACTGCGCGGCCGCGCTGCACGACGCGCCGGACATCGCGCGCGCACGGCTGCAGTGGCGCAAGGCCGAGATCGACATCGGCAAGGCCGGCATCGAGGCGATCGAGGTGACCGGCGCCGGCACGGTGCTGCTCGACGAAGGCGAGCTGCCGCTGCCTGACCTGCTCACCGAGCTGCAGGACCGCACGCAGCTCACGCGCCGTTCGCTGGCCACGATCCTGGCCGACAGCGGCCGGCTCGAGGATTTCCGCGTGAATCCGCAGCAGTTCATCGCGGTCGCGGCCGATGCGATCAACCGCTGCAAGCGGCTCGCGCTCGTCGCGGGCATCGCGTACCGCAAGCTCGGCGAACGCCATGTGCATGCGCTCGAATCGTTCGAGAGCGAGGCGCTGACCGGCTACCTGCGCAACCTGCGGCCCGATGCGCAGAAGTCGATCCACGAGGCGGTCGTGTGCGAGACGGACGCGGAGCGTGCATTCGCCGATGCGCTCGAGGCGCATGACGGCGTGAGGCTGTACGCGAAGCTGCCCGCGTGGTTCCGCGTGCAGACGCCGCTCGGCAGCTATCACCCGGACTGGGCCGTGCTCGCGGAACAGGATGGCGGCGAGCGGCTGTACTTCGTCGTCGATACGCCGAATACGGACGGCCACGTGCCGAGCGAGCACGAGCGTGCGAAGCTCGCGTGCGGCGAAGCGCATTTCCGGGCGCTGGTGGACGGCGACGGCGCGGCGCGCTTCGTGCGCGTCAGGCAGGCGGACGCGTTGTTCGAACCTGCGGTGCCGCTGGCGGGCGCCGGGCGATAAAACGAAGGGCGGCGATGAGCCGCCCTTTTTTCATGAGGCGCGTGGTGCGCGCCGGTCGGGGCAACCAGCCGCAAGCGCCGCCCCGGTGACGATGATGCTTACTGCGCCGGCTGCATGCCCTGCGCGGCGGCCTTGTGCTGCGCGGCCTCTTCTTGCGCGTGCTTCTTCGCCATGTGGTGACCGACGATGCAGCCGCCAACCGCGCCGACCACCGCGTGGTGCCCCGCATAGTGGCCGGCCACACCGCCGACCACCGCGCCCTTCATGCAGCCCGCCGCGTGCGCGCTGCCGATGGTGGCAAGCGCAACGATGGCGGCGGTGGCGCACAGCCTGATGTGTCGAATGGGCATCATGTTTTCATTCTCCTCGTGTAGCGATCAAGTCGAGCCGTTTCGCTTAGTCCCAGCGGCCGCCGCGCCAGCCGCCGCGGTCGTGCCATTCGTGCTCGCGCCATTCACGACGGCGCCACTCGTGTTCGCGCCATTCGCGCTGACGCCAGCCGTCGCCACGCCAACCGTCATCGCGATAGCCGACCGGCGCGTACATCACGGGCGGAGACGGAGCCACGTAGACGGGCGCCGGCGCCGCATACGCGGGTACACCGATGCCGACCGACAGGTCGACGTGGGCCGATGCGACACCCGAAGCTGCCAGCGCCGCTACACCGAGAACTGCACCGAGAATGAGTTTCTTGTTCATCTCGCGACTCCCTGCACGTGTCGTGCGTCATGTGAATACGGTTCGGAGTCTAGGCACCGGACACAGACACAGGTGAAACGGGTATGCGAGACAGGTAACGGACGTTTACGGCCGTCCGCAAAGCCTTGTGGGACAAGGAAGAGGCGGCCTTCTACGCACCGTTGCAGCGGTGCATCGGGCCGGTAAAAAAGGGATTTTTTGCACGAAACCGGGCGAGCGGCACGCGCCGGCGTGCGTGCGTATGCGCCGAAAGCGAACCGCCCGCACCATCCGCGAGCGGTTCGTCAGCATGCGCATCACGCGCGGATATCGTCGACGCTGCGCAGCCAGTGCACGCTGAACAGGTTGTCCGCGTCGGTCCACACGGTATCGGGCGCGAAACCTGCGCGGCGTGCGATCGCATGGAAGCCGTCGATCGTGAACTTGTGCGAGTTCTCCGTATGGATGCGTTCGCCGGCTTCGAACCGGAATGCGTGACTGCGCACGTGCACGGTCTGCGCGATGTCGCTGACGAGATGCATCTCGATGCGCTGCCGCGCGGAATCGTAGAACGCGCAATGCGAGAACGCGTCGACGTTGAAATCCGCACCGAGCTCGGTGTTCGCGCGCACCAGCAGGTTCAGGTTGAACTGCGCGGTCACGCCCTGCGCATCGTTGTACGCGTCGTGCAGCGTGCGCTCGTCCTTCACGAGATCCGCGCCGACCAGCAAGCCGCCGCCACGCAGCAACCGCGCCGCATCGCGCAGGAACGCATCGGCTTCTTCCGGCGAGAAATTACCGATCGTCGAACCGGGAAAGAAGCCGATGCGCCGCGCCGGTGTCGCGGTCAGCGCAGCCAGTTGCTCGGCCTTCGTATAGTCGGCCGCGATCGGCGCGACGTCGAGCCACGGATACGCGGCACGCAGCCGCGCGGCGGCGTCGTGCAGGTAGTCGGCCGAGATGTCGACCGGCACGTAGCGCGCCGGCGCGTTCGCATAGTTGCCCGCGAACGCGTCGAGCAGCACGCGGATCTTCTCGAGCGAGCCCGCGCCGAATTCGACGAGTTCCGCATGCGGGCCGACGCGCCGCACGATCTCGGCCGCGCGGTCGCGCAGGATGCCGAGCTCGGTGCGCGTCGGGTAATACTCCGGCAGTTCGCAGATGCGATCGAACAGCATGGAGCCGGCCGCATCGTAGAAGTATTTCGGCGGAATGCTGCGCGGCGTACGCGACAGTCCGTCGATCAGGTCGCGCGCGAACGCGCTCGGCCGCGAATCGCGGGCGGGTTGCTGGCCACCGCTCGTGGCCGTCTGGTCAGACGTCTCGCGCAAGTCGCACTCCCGTGAATTGCCAGCGCGCGGCCGGCGGAAAGAAATTGCGGTACGTCGGCCGTTCGTGTCCGGGCGGTGTCGCGATGCTGCTGCCGCGCAGGACCTGCTGGCCAACCATGAACTTGCCGTTGTATTCGGCCGCGACACCCGCGAGCGGCCGAAAGCCAGGGTACGGCTCGTAGGACGAGCGCGTCCATTGCCACACGTGCCCGAGCATCTGCCGGATGCCTTCGGCGGGGAACGCGGTTTCCCATTCGAATTCGGTCGGCAGGCGCGCGCCGGCCCATTCCGCGTACGCGGCTGCTTCATAGAAGCTCACATGGCACACCGGTGCGTCGGGTGCGAGCGGTTCGACACCGTGCAGGCCGAACGTGCGCCGGACGCGCGTGGCGGCCACGTCGTCGTCGTCGGCCATCCAGTACGCGGGCCCTTGCCACCCTTCCCGCTGCACCGTGGCCCAGCCGTCCGACAGCCAGAACTCGGGGCGCGTATAGCCGCCGTCGGCGACGAACGCCGCGAATTCCGCATTCGTCACCAGGCGGTTCGCGATCTCGTACGGCCGCACGAGCGCCGTATGGCGCGGCCGTTCGTTGTCGAACGAGAACGCATCGCCGTCGTGACCGATCTCGACGAGCCCGCCCGGCTGATGCAGCCAGTGCTGCGCACCGGCATCGCCCGCGGCCATCGCGCCCGCATCCGTCCCGTTGCGCGGCCGGAATGCCGGCTTCAGCGGGTTGCACGAGAACGCGTGCAGCATGTCGGTGACGATCAGCTCCTGGTGCTGCTGCTCGTGATGCAGGCCGAGCACGACCTCGGGCGCGATCGTCTCGAGCAGCGCCGCGTCGGCGCCGGCCAGCGCGCGCAGCATCGCGTCGTCGACGTGCTGCCGGTACGCATGCACCTCGTCGAGCGACGGGCGCGTGAGCAGCCCGCGCTGCGGCCGTGGATGTCGCGGGCCGAGCGCTTCGTAATAGGAGTTGAAGAGGAACTGGAAAGCCGCGTCGAACGGCGCGTAGCCGGGCACGCGGCGCATCAGCACGACGGTTTCGAAGAACCAGGTCGTATGCGCGAGGTGCCACTTCGTCGGACTGGCGTCGGGCATCGACTGCACGGCCTGGTCTTCGGCGGACAGCGTCGCGGTCAACGCGACGCTATGGGCGCGCACGTCCTGGTAACGGCGCTGAAGCTGTGATGCAAGGAGGCTCATCGGTTTACCGTCCACGTCGCGATTCGCTGCGTTGCGTGTTGCCGGAAAAGGGAAAGCCTTGCGCGAGATGCGCGCGGCTGACGTGCGACCTGCTGCTGCGTCGTCGGGCAGCCGGCGCGCGCGCCGGGCCGCGGATGCGGCGTCACTTCATCTGCCCGTGCAGAACAGTATGGGCCAGAAATGTGAATGCTGCTGATCGAGATGCGGACGAAGCGGCAGATAAATGTAAATGAAAGCAACCGATCACCTGCCAATTGCTGACATCAGCGCGTATCGAGGTGTGTGCGGACATGCATGCGGCGGACCTTCACACGGCCGTGATCGTCACCCTGACGTGAATGCGGATTCGTCTGACCAGCACGGGCGCACGAAGCACGATCGCCGCGTTTCCCGCGTTCGACGAGCGCCCTGCCCACCCTCGCCCGGCGGCCTTCCGCACCGATCTGCTCATCGGCTTCAAAAAAAAATTCGCGTCGATGTCACACACGCGTGGGTCTCGCTCGTCATATCACCGGAACCCACACGAAAGGAGAAGGACCATGACCGCGAAACTCAATCCGTTTGCCGCCGCACCTGCCCTGATGAAGAGCTGGATGACCGTTTCGGTCGCCGCTGCAAAGAGCCTCGAGCCGACGCTGATCGAGCTGGTCAAGATCCGCGCATCGCAGATCAACGCGTGTGCGAACTGCATTAACATGCACACGGCCGAGGCACGCGAGCAAGGCGAGACCGAGCAGCGCATCTACCTGCTGTCCGCGTGGCGTGAAGCGCCCTGCTACACCGATCGCGAACGTGCGGCACTTGGCTGGACCGAAGCGCTCACGCGGCTGTCGGAGGGCCACGCGGCGCACGAAGCGGCCTACGCGGCGCTGAACGACCACTTCAGCCAGGAGGAACAGGTGAAACTCACGCTGATGATCAACGTGATCAACGGCTGGAACCGGCTCGCGGTCGGCTTCGGGCTGTGGATCGATCCGGCCGACGCAAAGGCCGCCGCTGAGAAGATGGTGGCCTGATGCCGAACCTCGACCCGGCCAAGGGCAGCGCCGAAGAACGGGCCGATGCGGCGGCGAGTTTCGACCCGCTGCGCCGCACGCTGATCCGCGTCGCGTACCGGATGCTCGGATCCGTCGCGGATGCCGAGGACATGGTGCAGGAGGCGTTCATCCGCTGGATGGACGTCGACCGCACCGAGGTGCGCATCCCGGAAGCGTTCCTGCGCCGCATGGTGATGCGGATGTGCCTCGACCAGCTGAAGTCCGCGCGGCACCAGCGCGAGACCTATATCGGCCCGTGGCTGCCCGAGCCGGTCGTCGAGGAAGACGAGCAGGAAGACGTCACGCTGCCGCTGATGCTCGCGCTCGAACGGCTGTCGCCGCTCGAACGCGCGGCGTTCCTGCTGCACGACGTGTTCGGCATCGAGTTCGATGAAGTGGCCACGACGATCCAGCGTGACCCGGCCGCGTGCCGGCAGCTCGCGGCGCGGGCCCGTACGCATGTGCGCGAGGCACGGCCGCGTTTCCACGTCGAGAAACAGCGCGGCATCGAATTGGCAGAGGCGTTTTTTGCGGCGTCACGCAGCGGCGACATGCGCGCGCTCGGCGCGATGCTCGCCGAGGACGTGAGCCTGCACGCGGACGGCGGCGGCAAGCGCTCGGCCGCGGGCACGCCGGTGTTCGGCTTCGAGCCGGTGATGAAGGTGCACGAGTATCTGGCCAGGCTGTTCGCCACGCATGCGTCGAAGCTCGTGCGTGCCGGGTTCATCAACGGGCTGCCGGGCTTCGTCACGGAGGAATCCGATGGCGAGCTGCAGACCACCGCGCTCGAGATCGAGGACGGCAAGATCGTCGCGATCTATGTCGTGCGGAATCCTGACAAGTTGAAGCACCTGCATTGAGTGCGGCAGGATCATGCGTAGGGTGCCGTGCGCATGCACGGCCACGATACGCCCTTTTCTCCGTCCTGCCGCCCTGCTTTACCGGCCACCGGTTCTTGCGATCAATACGCCCCGGCGGCGATGTAGATCAGGAAGCCGAGCAACGGCGTCGCGATCGCGAAACCGGCGGCTGCGAGCCAGTTCGTGCCGCCCTGCGCTTCCAGCAGCGCGAGCAACGATTCGCGGGAAGTCGCGTTCGGGCGCAGCTTCTCGATCTGGCGCTCGACGTGCGTCCTGTAGAGGCTGTTCCCGCACCAGCCGAGCGTGACCGCGATCCCGATGGTGACCGGGTCGAGCGTGCTCGATTCGAAGTATTTCGGGAAGAACAGCAGCTCGACCAGCGTGATCGAGAGCGTCGCGCCAAGGACGGCGGCCGCCTGCCAGTACATGCATCGATACGCCATCCACACCGGGCCCAGGAAACAGGCTGCCCAGTTCCACGACTGCCGGTTCTTTCGCGACGCGGCGATCTCCCACTTCTTTTCGAACCAGGCGGCTTTCTTGCCGACGTAAGCGGCGATCTCGTCGTTGCTCGCGGATGATGTGGCGGTCGTGACGTCGGACATGGTCGTGTGCTCTCAGTCGCGCGGATCGCGCGTCGTTGTTTTGATGCGTTGGAGATCGGGCGACGGTCGTAATAGCCGCTTCGATGCGCACACGATTCTACGCGCGGTGCAGTGGCCGCTGTATGGCGGATCGAAGTGTCGGTGAGGAAGGATGCGATGCCGTGGATCGCGCAACGCATCGGGGCGACATGCGTTGTTTCGGCCGGAAAAAGAAAAACGCCACGCGATGTTGCCGCGTGGCGTTTGTATGTTGGCGAGCCGCATTGCCTGTAGGCAAGTTGTGCTGCCAGACCCCTTCATTTTGTTCGTTGGTAGGCTCGATTGGATTCGAACCAACGACCCCCACCATGTCAAGGTGGTGCTCTAACCAACTGAGCTACGAGCCTAAGAAGCCGCGAATTATAGAGAGGGTTTTTGAGGAGCACAAGCCCCTTCGTGAAAATTTTTTGAATCGGCGTGCGCGGGGGCCGACGATCGATGTTGCCTGGCGATGCCGGGAACGTTGGCTTCACCTGTTCGCATCACAGCAAAACGCGTCGATGCGCTGTGATGTTATCCACATTGCCCTCTGGATAACCATCCGGCAAGCCTCTGGATTCACAGTGGAACGATTGAGGATATGTCGCCGCGGCCGTGAATCGATGAAAAGTTGTTCTGTGCTTTCCTGAGCTGTTCACGTGGCTCACCCAAGGTTATGCATTCCGCTTCCGGTCGAGAATTCATGGGGTTAGGGACGTTATCCACTGTGAGGCACAGGGTTTGTTAACTATCACTACGTATGTATACGAACTCTGTTAACACCTTTGGATAAGCACAGTCCGTCGACTGTGATCCGGGCAGGATATGCACTGCGTGCAGGGATCGGATGAACGAAACGGAAGGCTGTGAGGTGTGCGGGCGACGCGTTGGTCGCAGTATCTGTAGAATCGCCGGCACTCGGGACACGGGCGTCAGTTGGAATGACGCTACGATCTGCGTTAACTCACACAGCAACGCAGTTCACACGAACCGCGTTCGCATCGATGTCGGTCGTGATGGGCTGATGGGTGAGAACGGCTACGGCACCTTCGTGCCTTGGTAGTTTGTTCTCCGCGAGCCGGAACGGGAGGCCACTGCCGTTCGAAGCGGTTGATACAACGGGATTTCCGTTGTGGATATCCGCCCCCGCGACGACTCGAAACGCTGTGCAAGTCACAGGTGAGCGTGTGGATATCCCGCACCAAAACGACTCGAGATGCTGTGCGTCTCGATGGTGAGTGACGTTACGTTTCGGGTCTCTGTTGGTACCGCATGTCGCGCGATGCTCGCGACGAGCGACACATCGCGCACGGAGCCAACCGCTTTCCCGACGGTAGTGCGAATGCGTTACAACTGCACCGCGACCCACGGATCGGCGCCGGAGAACGACAGTCCGTCGGGTGCCACCGGTGTGTCGGACATCGCACGCATAAGATCGATGCCGAGATCCGTCAGCGTCACCTTGAGCATGTCTTGCGCGTGCCTCCTGTGTCGAGCGTTCGCGATTTGCCCGCGCATCCGCTGATAGGATGCTTCTACCATCTCGACGATGGTCTTGCGCATCGCCAGGTGGACGGGTTCGGCGATATCCGTATCTGGGACGAATCGGAATCGTGCCCAGTCACCGGACGATTTGCTCGCGCTCGTCGTTGCAGTCACGAAGGCCCATGCGCCGATCGCCTGCAACGCGAGCAGCCTTGCAACCGACTCGCGAAGCACCTTTTCCCGGGCAACGGGTGCGGCCGGCGCCGGCTGCGTGGACGCTGCTGCGAGCGGCAGTCCGATCACCACGGCCCGGACACAATGTCCGACAGGCAAGCCCATGCAGTTGACCGCATTGGCGTCGACGTAAGCAGCGGATACGCTCTTCGTGCGCGGTGCGACGTTGATGCCAGGTGCAAGCGTGATGTCGACGACGTCATCGCATTGATCGAGGCCGCCCCCAATCTGCTGGTAGCTGATGGCGCCGCCGCTTCCTTTTGCCTCGATCACGTGCAGGTGGAATTGCGTATCGAAACCGAGAAAATCGATTGATCCCTGGCCTTTGGAATTGACGACGACCGGCATCCCGGCCTTCGTGGCTGCCTTGAGCAGTGATGCATGGAACAGGTAATCGATGCCTGTCGGGCTACCACCAAGCTGCCACTTGATTGCTTCCGGTGCACACAGCGCCGCGACCGTGCATCCCATCAGATAGCTCGTGCCGGTCCGCTCTGTTGACTCGATGAGCGAGTAGATGTCGCGCGGAACGAGCGCGGCCGCACCGGACGGCAGCACGGTGCATGCATATGCGCGGCTGATGGCTGTTGCACGGGCGTGCGCGAGGCGCTTCAGGTCGTTCATCTGCGGCGGGTTCAGCGCCGCGCCGTTGAGCAGCCAGTGGATCGCGTAGTCGGCCGGCGCGCCGTAGCCGACCGTGATCGCTTTCCAGAAGACGTTTGCTGCCGATGTCGCTGCCGATTCGAGTGGGGTGAACTCGATCGGTACGATCTTCGGGCCCGATGTCGTCAGCGTGAGAAATGGCACCAGCGCCATCGAGCGCTGAGTCGGAAAGGTGCCCCCGTAGTTGAAGCCGGAAAACATGGTCATGGTTGTTATTCCCGAAGTCGTGTCGGTTTATATCGAATCGCGTGCGCTTTGGTTTGCCGCGGGTTCGTGCGTCACTTGTAGCACGACAGTGTGTGAAACAGCATGGCCGAATGGGTGTGGACAAGCGTTTCCGAACGAATCGCAAACACTGTGTGACGGCATCGAGTATGCTTGCGCGCCGCTCGGAAACAGCAGGTGGCGTCGTCGGCAGGAGCGGGGGCGAGGGGGGAGCGCGAGATTGCACCCTCGTTCAATGTGGAAAACCCGGCCGGAAGCCAATCGAAACGCTGTGCAATGAAGCGGTGAGTGACGCGCGACGCCCGGGTACAGCGAGCGGGAAGGCGTGAGAAGACAACGTGGGTGGCGTGTGAGCGGCGTCGAATTGACCGGAGCGGGTTGGGTTGCAGCGCGGTATCGAGCATTGTGGATATCCAGCCCGATAAACGAACCGGAATGCTGTGCATCCGGCTGGTGAGTGTGATGGCGACGTATCGAAAGTGCGGTTTCGTGTGACACACGATGTGGATATCCGCCCCCGGAGCGACTCTTGACGCTGTGCCTTCAACGGTGGACGTGTCGTGTTCAGGTCAAGCGTGGTGCACGATAGAGCGCATGTGGATAAGCGATTTTCTGGCGAATCGAAACGCTGTGTGTTCGCACGGTGAGCGGGTGGGCTTTCAACCCGGCAAAGCCGCGCGATCCGGGCGCTGGCGGCCACCGACGACCGCCAGACGGGCGCGCCGTACCACTCAAGTCTGCTGATCGAGCGCCTGCACGACCGCTTTCTCCGCGAGGCTCCCGGCCGGCCCGACCACCGCATAGTTGAGCCCGTTCACCGACCCGTACCGTGCCAGCAGCGCACCATCCACGCGTTGCCCGGCCGGCAGCAGCCGATGTTTCGATTCCGCCGGCCGCATATAGAAGCTCAGCGTCCTTCCGGCTGCGTCCTCGTAGAGCACCATCGCAGCCGTGGCGCCGCTGTCCGTCGTGAACAACCGCCCACCGACCGGCGTGAATCCCGCCGC
The DNA here is from genome assembly GCF_017104665.1 of Burkholderia sp. Se-20378. Classification (NCBI taxonomy): domain Bacteria; kingdom Pseudomonadati; phylum Pseudomonadota; class Betaproteobacteria; order Burkholderiales; family Burkholderiaceae; genus Burkholderia; species Burkholderia sp. Se-20378. Next base: position 24,978 of record NZ_JAAGPG010000059.1, read on the forward strand.
ACTCAAATCCGGCAGCTTCGCCGACGCGCCCACACGCCGGGTGAGCCACCCCTGCAAATCTCCCGCACCCGTCGGCCGGTAATCCACCTTCGCCGTCTGATCGACCACCATCATCCGGTAGGCCTCGACCGCATCGCTCATCGGTGCGATGGGCGGCGGCGCGTTCCACCCGCGCGCCTGCCAGCCACCGAGCGTCCCCAGCCCGACGCAGAACACGAACGAAGCCGCCATCGCGAACCGCATCCGCGTGCGCTCCATGCGCCGTCCGCGAATCGCCGCCGGATCCAGCGCGGGGTTATCCGCCGGCATCCGCACGCTCTCGAGCGCGGCCCGCAACCGTTGCGCATCCTGCTGCCATTGCTTCACCTGTTCCGCGCGCTCCGGATGCAGCGCGAGATAGCGCTCGACCGCGGCGCGCGCATCGTCGTCGAGCTGGCCGTCGACATAGGCCTGAAGGTCGTGTTCGTTCGGAGGCGTGTTCATTTCTTCATCAATCGCAGAGAAGGAGCGGGAAGCTCGCCGTCGCTGAGCTGGCGCAGCGCCTGGCGCGCGCGGGAGAGCCGCGACATCACGGTGCCGATCGGCACGTCGAGCAGGTCGGCGACTTCCTGATAGGTGAAGCCCTCGACCGCGACGAGCAGAAGCAGGCTGCGTTGCTCGTCGGAGAGCCGGCCGAATGCTTCGAGCGTCGCACGCGCTGCGAATTCGCGTTCGGCGGATGGCCAGTGCGCTTCGTCGTCGTCGCGGATGCGCCCGAGCAGCCACGCGTAGCGCTTCGCGCTGCGTTTGCCGTCGAGAAACTGCCGATACAGGATCGTGAAGAGCCAGCTGCGCAGCGACGCGTCGTCACGGCGGCTCGCCCAGCGCGACAGCGCGCGCTCGAGCGTCGACTGGACGAGATCGTCGGCCGCGTGGACGTCGCGCGCCAGCCAGAGTGCGAAACGTCGCAGCCTGGGGATCAGTTCGCGCAGTGCGTCGTCGTCGAGGGCGGTGGAGGGCATGGCCGGGCCGATTGCCGAAAGGGTCAAGATGCCAAGTAGGACGCCGGTCGGCGCCGCTTATTCCACCAGCATAGGAAAAAACTTTTCGTGGAATAAAGCGGCGCGGGTGGCGTCCTACGCGGGTTCGACAATGACCTGACGGTCGGGAGCCTATATATGGAGCGATCTTCTTCCTCTTCTTCGCCGCAGCGCGAGCCTGGGCGCGGGTGGTGGCGCTGGGCCGCGATCGGCGGCGCGGTGGCCGGCGTGGCCGTGGCGTTCGGGTATGTCGGCGGCTGGCTGGCGCCGTCGCGTCTGACCCCGCACCGGATCGTCGACGCGTTGCAGACGGCCGGCGGCGGCCTTCACCCGGGCTTCCGGCGCAATCACGCGCAAGGTGTGTGCGTGACCGGCTACGTCGAAGGCAACGGCGCCGCGAGCGCGTAGTCGGTCGCGCCGTTCTTCAAGACGGTGCGCACGCCGGTGGTCGGGCGGTTCGCGTTGCCGGGCGGGAATCCGTATGCGCCCGACAGCAGCGTGCCGATCCGCAGCCTCGCGCTGAGGCTCACCGCACCGGACGGCGAGCAATGGCGAACCGGGATGAACGCGATGCCGGTGTTTCCGGTTGCGACGCCGCAGGCGTTCTACGCGCAATTGATGGCGACCCGGCCCGATCCGAAGACGGGCAAGCCCGATCCCGCCAAGGTGAAGGCGTTTTTCGGCGCGCATCCGGAGACGGCAGCGTTCCTGCAGTGGATCAAAGGTGCGAAGCCGAGCGCGAGTTACGTCACCGAGAGCTATTACGGGTTGAACGCGTTCTACTTCGTCGATGCCGCCGGCAAGCGCCAGGCGGTGCGGTGGCGCGTCGTGCCGGAGCAGACGGCCGGCGCCGGGGACGTCGCAACGGCCGCGGATCCGAACGTGTTGCAGCAGGACGTAACGCAGCGGATCGCGGCCGGTCCGCAGAAGTGGAAGCTGCTGGTCACGCTGGCGGAACCCGGCGATCCGGTGGACGACGCGACGAAGGTCTGGCCCGCGCAGCGCACGACGATCGATGCGGGCACGCTCGTGCTCGACCGCGTGGAGGCGCAGGACAGCGGGCCGTGCAGGGATGTGAATTACGACCCGACGGTGCTGCCGCAGGGAATCCAGGCGTCGGGCGATCCGTTGCTGGCGGCGCGGTCGGCTGCCTATGCGGATTCGTATCTGCGCAGGACGAGTGAAGAGGCCGGGGTGGCAGGCGTGGCGCGATTGAGTGGGGAGGGACGGTGATGAAGGCTTCGACGACGTTTAGCTTGCCGGCACGGGTGCTGCACTGGGTAATGGCCGCGATGATCCTCGCGATGCTGTTCATCGGGGTGGGGATGGTGGCGTCTGTTTCTGAGCGGCATGCGGTTCTGGTAGCGATTCACAAGCCGCTGGGCATTGCCGTGCTGGTGCTCGTGTGCGTTCGGATCGTGGTGCGGGTTCTGTCGAAGCCGCCGGCATTGCCGGAGGATTTGCCGTGGTGGCAGAAGGTCGCCGCGCACGGGTCGCATCTCGTGCTGTATGCGCTGATGCTCGCAATGCCGCTGATCGGATGGGCGATGCTGTCGGCGGGCGGATATCCAGTGACGCTGGGCGATGGTGTGCAGCTGCCGGCGATCGTGGCGGCGGATCCGGTGACGTTTGCCTGGCTCCGGGTTGCGCACCGGGTGCTGGCGTATCTGTTCTTCGCGACGTTCCTCGCGCACTTTGCCGCTGCGCTGTATCACGGGCTGATTCGACGGGACGGTGTAGTGAGGGCGATGGTGGGGCGGTGAGCGACGGAGGGTGGCGTTCGATGCGGCGGGGCTGTTCACGGGCAACCGGGGCTGCTTTTGCCGCGTCGCATATATATGACCATTGGAGAGGTTCAGCGACCCCCGGCACCCCATGTCAAAATAATTTCACAAAAGGGGTTGCGAAGACTGACACGGGTGCTTAGAATCACGCCTCTTTCGCGCTAACGGAAACGCAGCGCGGGGGAAAGAAGGGAAGCGGTGCTGTTGATGTCGGTTTTAACGACTCCAGCGCAAATGGAATTAAACCGCAGTCGTCGCAACGAAGTAGTTAAAAAAGTTGTTGACGAGTTTTAAAAAACGGTTGATAATCTCGCTTCTCTGCTGCTGAAAACGCAGCGCTGCTGAGAAACACAAAGTTCCTCGCAGAAATGCTCTTTAAAAATTAACAGCCGATAAGTGTGGGCGCTTGATGGAAGCGAGCTGATCCTCGGATCAGATAGCGAAAGTATCAAGAGTCTCACACTAAAGTAAGTCAGGTTTATGAAGCAATTCAT
>NZ_JAAGPG010000004.1:0-71557 GCF_017104665.1 Burkholderia sp. Se-20378
GAGGCGCTCACCGAGGTGGAGGGCGCGGCCGGCATCGCGGAGCGAGGCGGCGCGGCGATGCAGCGCGGCGTCGAGACGATGTCGGAGATTTCGGAGAGTGCGACGCGGATCGCCGGGAGCGTCGGCGTGATCGAGAGCAGCGCGTTCCAGACCAACATCCTGGCGGTGAGCGCCGCCGTCGAAGCCGCGCGCGCGGGCGAGCAGGGGCGCGGCTTCGCGGTCGTGGCGACCGAGGTGCGCGGGCTCGCGCAGCGCTGCGCGTCGGCGGCGACGGAGATCCGCGAACTGATCGGCCATTCCGCGCAGCGCGTCGAAGACGGCAGCGGCCTCGTCGCCCTGGCCGGCTCGGCGATGGCCGAGCTCGTCGCGGCGGTCGAGCGCGTCAATACGATCATGAACGAAACCAGCAACGCGTTCGAGGAGCAATCGTCGGGCATCGAGCAGGTGAACGCCGCGGTCATCCAGATGGAGCAGACGATGCAGCGCAATGCCGCGCTGGTCGAGGAGGCCGCAGCCGCGGCGCTGTCGCTCGACGAACAAGGCTCGCGGCTGAGCGCGGCGGTTGCGCAGTTCCGTCTGCGTGACGAGGCGCTTGCCTGACACACGGATGCTCGCGACCGGCGTTGGCGCGTCGGGCCGGACGGGGGGGGCGACGCGGTGCGGCCGATGTCGAAGCCGCACATTTCTGGTGCGGACATCCCGACTGGCGATGTCCGCACGACCCGTGCACCAGCGAGGTGAAGCACGATCGCCGAACCCGATGCGATGGAGTCGGCGTGCAATGCCCACGACGCGACGGCGATAGCGCCGAGACGCTTGTCGGCAGGGACTGCGGCGCAATTGCGGCGAGGTTCTCCACAGGGTTATGCACGGAAATTGTGGATAACTCGAGGAGGATGAACGACCGCCGACGGTTCCTGAGCGCGCGTGTCGCCATGCGACATCACATCCCGCGAATTGCTTTGCTGGAATGATCGTTTCGTGGCTGTCACGGAAGGGCATAGCATGAAGACCCCCCTCGATTGGCTGCCGTATGCATGGCCAGTCATTGCGACCGTACCAGCCCGACATGACGACACTGAACGACTATCTCAAACAAAAACGCGACGCCTGGCTCGCGAAAAAAGAAGCCGCCCGCAGCAATCCGGAACTCAAGGCCACCCCGCTGAAAGCGACCGTGCGCGCACTGGGCCGCAGCGGCGTGCGGGAGATCCGCATTCGCGATTTCCAGGTGATCAGCGACAGCCCGCCCGATTTCGCCGGCTACAACCTCGGGCCGGCGTCACCGGAGCTGCAGCTCGGCGTGCTGGGGAGTTGCCTGACGCACATCACGCTGATTCAGGCCGCGGAGCGCGGCCTGAAAATCGATTCGATCAAGGTCGAAGTGACCGGCGACCAGCATCCGCTCGCGCAGCAACCGGGTTTCGAGCATGTGCCGGTATTCCCGCACAACCTCCGCTACACGCTCGATATCGTCTCGCCCGAACCGCCGGAAACGATTCGTGCGCTGCATCAGGCGGTCGAGGCGTTGTGCCCGATCTTCAACCTGCTGCGACTGCCGCAGACGATCGACAGCGAGTTGCGGCACACGCACGGTTGACGTGCGCCGGTGCACCGGCGCGTTGCAGCGTGTCACGTCGCCGCGCGGTGAGCGCGCGGTCGATACGCCGCGCACCCTGTCGGGGCCGCGATATGACGCCGATTCCCGTCGCACCGGTGTGCGATGACGGATACGTCGTCCCGGCGCCGAACGCGTGCCGAATCGGCGCCGGGCGACGCCGGTCGTGAACCAGCCGGCGCGCAGTCAGGCTTCCGAGGCTTGACGGTCGCGCGTTCGACGCTTCGTCTCGTCGGCACGATCCTGAAGCTGCTGGAATGCGTCCAGCAGCCGCGCGCGCAGGACGGCCAGCGTCGGGTCGCGGCGATCACGCGGCCGGGCGACTGCAACGTGGATCTCGTCGTCGATGCGGCCCGGGTTCGGCGCGAGCATCAGCACGCGATCGCCGAGATACAGCGCTTCGTCGAGATCGTGCGTGACGACGATCGCGGCCGTCCGGTGTCGCTCCACGACATCGAGCAGCAGTGTCTGCAACCGCATCCGGGTGATCGCATCGACCGCGCTGAACGGTTCGTCGAGCAGCAGCAGGTCCGGCTCGCCGAACAGCCCGCGCGCGATCGCCGCGCGCTGGGCCATCCCGCCCGACAACGTGGCCGGCAGTTGCCGGGCGACGCCGGCCAGGCCGACTTCGTCGAGCAGCCGTGCGACGGACGGGTCGCGTCCGCCTCGCGGGCCGGCCGCAAAGCCGACGTTGTCCGCGATCGCTAGCCATGGCAGCAGCCGCGGCTCCTGGAAGATCACGCCAGCGCGCGGAGAGGGACCGTCGAGCGCGATGCCGCCGAGCGTCACGCTGCCGCGGAAATCGGTATCGAGGCCGGCGACGATCCGCAGCAGCGTGCTCTTGCCGCAACCGCTCGGGCCGACCACGCAGACGATCTCGCCGCGTGCGACCTGCAGCGGAACGTCGGCGAGGATCGTGCGATCGCCGTAAAGCTTGCGGGTGATGCGCAGGTCGAGCAGCGGTGCCGCAGCGCCGGCCGCCGTGTGTGCGGAAGGATGGGGGCTCATGTCGACACCTTGCGTGGCGTATGGTCGAACGCGTCGCGCCAACCGAGCCAGTGCGATTCGATGCGCGCCATCGCGCCGTCGGTCAGCTTGCCGAGCAACGCCAGCAGCAGGATCGCCCCGAACACGAGATCCGGCCGCCCGGTTTCCCGGCCGTCGCTCAACAGGAAGCCGAGGCCACGCGTGGCCGCGATCAGCTCCGCGGCGACCATGAACATCCACGCGAGACTGAGGCCGGTGCGCAAGCCGGTGACGATCTGCGGCAGCGCGGCCGGCAGCAGGATGCGACGGAACAGCGCGAGCGGGCCGAGCCGGTATACCGCGCCGAGCTCGACGAGCTTGCGGTCGACGTCGCGAATGCCGGCGACCACCGCGAGGTGGACCGGGAAGAAGGCGCCGATGGCGATCAGCGTGACCTTCGGTGCTTCATCGATGCCGAGCCACAGCAGCAACACCGGCACCCACGCGAGCGACGGAATCGCGCGCAGCGCCTGGAACGTCGGTTCGAACAGCGCATCGATCCGGCGGCTCAGGCCCATCGCCGCGCCGACGACGAGCGCGAGTCCGGCGCCCGCCGCGAAACCCGCCGCGACCCGCAGCGTACTCGCGCCGACATGGCGCGCCACGCGCGTGACGCCCAGGCGGGCGAGCGTGTCGAGAATCTCGCTCGGCGCCGGGACGAGATGATTCGGCAGCCAGCCCTGCCGTACGACGACCTCCAGCAACGCGAGCGCCGCGAACGGCAGCGCGAGGCCGGCGATCCGCCATCTGCGAAGCGGATCGCGCCGGATGGCGCGTGACGCGGCGGGGCGGCGGGGGGCGAGCGTGTCGTCGCGGGCAGCGGTGTCGGTCATGGGCGGCTGTTTCAGCGCGATGCGTCGACGAGCGGGCGCGCGAACGATGGATCGATCAGCGTATCGACGATCTTCGCGGGGTCGACGCCGGGTTTGGTCAGCTGTTCGGCCGTCAGCACCGGCGCGGCCGCCTTCAGCGCCGCGCGCTGGGTGTCACCCGGAACGGGATCGCTGAAGTCGTTGCGCTGCAGTTGCAGTTTCGCCACCGGCAGCGATACCTTCGATTCGTCGGCGACGATCTGCGCGGTATCGGCCGGATGCGCAACGATCCACTGACGCGCGCGATCGTAGACCTTCAGTACGCGCGTGACCGCCTGCGGGTACTGGCCGGCGAACGCGTCGCGGACGTTCAGGAAGCCATAGGTGTTGAACGCCACATTGCGATAGAGCAGGCGGGCGCCGTCGTCGAGCTGCGCCGCGGCCATGTGCGGATCGAGGCCGGCCCACGCATCGACCTGGCCGTTCGCGAGTGCGGTGCGCCCGTCGGGATGCTGCAGGTTGACGATCTCGACATCGTCGCGGGTCAGGCCGACCGTGTGCAGCGCGCGAAGCGTGAACAGGAACGGATCGGTGCCGCGCGTCGCCGCGATCTTCTTGCCCTTCAGGTCCGCGAGCGAGCGGATCGGCGAATCCTTGCGGACCACCAGCGCGGTCCACTCGGGACGGGAGAACACGTAGACCGTATGGATCGGGTTGCCGTTCGCACGCGCGAGCACCGACGCGAGACCCGCGGCTGAACCGAAATCGACCGCACCGCTGTTCAGGTATTCGAGCGCACGATTGCTGCCCAGGCTTAGCACCCAGCGAATCGACGTGCGGTCGGCCTTGAATTCGTCCTCGAGCCAGCCGAAGTGGCGGATCACCAGGCTCTCCGGTGAGTAGTACGCGTAGTCGACGCGGATCTCCGCGGGCGTCGCGGCGCGTGCGTGCACCGAGACGAGGCCGGCGAGCGCGGCAACGACGAGGGCCGCGGAATGCCACGCGCGGGACCAGGACAGCTTCATCGGGGATTCTCCGGAAGGGCGGCAAGATGCCGCGAACAGGCAGGGTGACCGGCTAATGTAACGAAGCATCGGCGCGCGGCGAACGAAGAAATCCGCGATTGAACATGCACGCTGCTGCTAAGCGCGGACGGCGAGCAACTTAATGACGCGGACTGGTTAATTTATCGATTTATATCGCTTGGGATAACCGGATCGGGAGAACAGAATGCGTGCTGCCGGAACGTGAGGACATCGCGTGTCGAGAGGATCGCGGTTGCATCGGGTCTCTGCCGGACGCGAATGCCAGACGCCCGACTTCCGGCGCCATGCAGACATCGCCGACCATTCGGCGAAACACTAAGGAATGCGATGAGTTCGATCGATCTGAACGCCGCCACCCCGGTTTCCTCGCCCATTCGCTCGGCCAGCGACGTCGCGCGCCTGATCAACACGGTGGACAGCTCGGTCAGCCATGCCCGGATGATCGTGCTGCTGGCGCTCGGCGGCGTCTTTCTCGACGCGTACGATCTGACGACGCTGTCCTACGGGATCGACGACGTGGCGCGCGAGTTCGGCCTGACGCCGGCGCTGACCGGGCTGGTCGGGTCGGCGATCATGATCGGCACGATCTTCGGCAGCCTGATCGGCGGATGGCTGACCGACAAGATCGGCCGCTATCAGGTGTTCATGGCCGACATGCTGTTTTTCGTGGTCGCGGCGATCGCGGCCGGGCTGGCGCCGAACGTGTGGGTGCTGATCGGGGCGCGCTTTGTGATGGGGCTCGGGGTCGGCATCGACCTGCCGGTCGCGATGGCGTTTCTCGCGGAATTCTCGAAGTTCAACGGTCGCGGCAACAAGGCGTCGCGGCTCGCGGCGTGGTGCCCGATGTGGTACGTGGCGTCCTCGGTCTGCTTCCTGCTGATCTTCGGGCTGTATTTCCTGCTGCCCGCCGAGCATGCGGGATGGCTGTGGCGCGCGTCGCTGATCTTCGGCGCGGTGCCGGCACTCGTCATCATCCTGTTCAGGAACCGGTTCATGAACGAATCGCCGCTGTGGGCCGCGAACCAGGGTGACCTGGCCAACGCCGCACGGATTCTGCGCGAGTCGTACGGGATTCATGCACACGAAGCGAAGGATGCTCGACCCGCGCCGAGCCAGCCGCCCGTGCGAATTCGCGTGCTGTTCCAGCACCCGTACCTGGGGCGCACGATCGTCGCCAGCGTGATGAACCTGTGCATCCCGTTCGAATACACGGCGATCGCCTTCTTCCTGCCGTCGATCCTGTCGCAGTTTCTCGGGGCGGGTGTGTTCGAAACGATCGCCGCGTCGCTGGCGCTGAACGTGCTGTTTGCGTTCACCGGCGGCTTGCTGGGCATGCGCCTCGCCCATCGCCATGCGTCGCGTCATGTCGCGATTGCAGGCTTCGCGCTCCAGTTCGTCGCGCTCGTGGCGCTCGCGCTGGCGGGGCATCCGCATGGCGCACTCGCGATCGGCTTCGTGGTGTTGATGCTCGGCACCTGGCTGTTCGCAGAAGGGTTCGGGCCGGGCGCGCAGATGATGATCTACCCGACGCTGTCGTATCCGGCGGCGATCCGCGGTACGGGTGTCGGCTTCGGGCGCTCGCTGTGCGGCATCGGTCAGGCGCTCGCGCTGTTTGTGCTGCCGATCCTGCAGGCGCGGCTCGGTACGGACATGTTCTGGGTCGTCGCGATCAGCGCCGCTACGCCGATCGTGTTCCTGTTGATCGTGCGTTACGAGCCGACGGCGCGTGATATCGACGACGACGACGGCGTCGTTTGAACGCGATCGAGGTCGCTTATCGTTGTGAAAGCGCGCGCACGCTCGGTGCGCGCGTTTTCGTTGCCGCTACCGCAATGTTCGCCGTCTTGATGCGTGGGGGCGGAAGCAGAACCCGCATCGGGGCCGCACCGGGTGTCGAATGAGGGGAGCGGGGAGATCAGGCGACGGTGTGTCGGGCGAGTGATGACCCCGACGCACCGGTTGCTGCTCATCGTGAAGCCGGCCGGCCGGCCCGCATGCGGGCCAACCAGCCGACGCATGGCCGTCACGCGTAGGCCGCCACCTGTTCGGCGTCGCGCTTGACCTGCTCGATGTCGCGGAACTGCGCTGCCGGGTGTTCGTCCGGCAGCCGCGCCGACCCGCCGAACAGTTTCTCGCGCAGCGTACCCGGCGCATAGCCGGTCGGATACACGCCGCGCCGCTGCAGCTCGGGGACGAGATAGCGCACGACGTCCTCGAAGGTTTCGTGCGCAACCGCATACGCGAGGTTGAAGCCGTCCACGTCGGTGGCGGCGACCCATTCCTGCAGGATGTCCGCGACGGTCGCGGCCGAGCCGACGAACACCGGGCCCAGGCCGCCGATGCCGCCCCAGGCCGCCAGCTCCTCGATCGTCCATGCGGTGTCGCCGCCCGCCAGGTGCTCGACCGCCGACACGATCGCATTCGTTTCGACGCGCCGGACGGGATCGTTCGGCGCGTACTGGCCGAAGTCGATGCCGGTCCAGCCGGACATGAACACCAGCGAGCCGTCGTACGACACGTACTTGCGGTATTCGTCGAACTTGGCCTGCGCCTTCTCGTCGGTTTCGTCGACGATCACGGTGACGAGGTTGTAGATCAGGACCTTGCTCGCGTCGCGCCCGGCGGCCGTGGCCTGCGCGCGCACGTCGGCCACGTAGCGCGCCAGCTGCGGGCGGGTCGGCGCGGCGACGAACACGCATTCCGCGTGCTGCGCGGCGAACGCCTTGCCGGGGCCTGACGCGCCGGCCTGGAACAGCACCGGCGTGCGCTGCGGCGACGGTTCGCACAGGTGGTAGCCGGGCACGTCGAAGAAACGGCCCTTGTGGCCGATCTCGTGCACCTTCTCCGGATGCGTGAACACGCGGCCGTCGCGATCGCGCACGACCGCACCGTCTTCCCAGCTGCCCTCGAACAGCTTGTACAGCACCTCGACGTATTCGGCCGCGACCGCATAGCGGTCGTCGTGGGTGCGCAGGCCGTTATCGCCGACGTTTTTCGCGCCGCTTTCAAGGTAGGACGTGACGATGTTCCATGCGAGCCGGCCCTTCGTGTGATGGTCGGCGGTCGACAGCCGGCGCGCGAACGTGTACGGGTGCTCGAACGTCGTCGACGCGGTGATGCCGATGCCGAGATGCTCGGTCGCCATCGCCATCGGCGCGGCGAGCTGCAGCGGGTCGTTGACCGGGATCTGCGCGGCCTGGTGCAGCGCGTGGTAATTGCTGCCCTTGTAGACGTCGTAGTAGCCGATCACGTCCGCGATGAAGATCGCGTCGAAAATTCCGCGTTCGAGCACGCGCGCGAGGTCGGTCCAGTAGTCGAGATCCTTGTACTGCCATGAGCGGTCGCGCGGATGGGCCCACAGCCCGGGCGACTGGTGGCCGACGCAGTTCATCTCGAACGCGTTGAAGCGGATGGTCTTGCTCATCGGGCGGCTCCTGTCTCTGCATGCGTGCTCGCACCCGCACCCGGACCGTTGCCGATCTGCCAGACGAACGGCGGCGTGCGCCCGTTGATGACCCAGTCGCCGACGATCCGCGCCTTGTAGACGAGCGGATTGTGCGACGACACGGTGCGCGCATTGCGCCAGTGACGATCGAGCGACGTCGTGCTGCGGGTCGCGGAGGCGCCCAGCGCGTCGAACAGGCGCGTCGCCGCGCGCAATACGAGTTCGGACACGACGAGCTGGCTTTGCGCGGATTCGATCTCGGCTGCGACGTTCGCATCGTGCTCGGCCGCGGCGTCGCCGCCGAAGTGCGCTTCGTAGGCCTGTTGCAGCGGCTGCGCGGCGCGCAGCGCGAGCGCGTCGGCCGCATAGGCCCACGACGCGATCTCGCCGATCACCTGCTGCAACTGCGCGTCGTCGGCCGCGCGCGGGGCGTTGCCGTGGCTGTACACGCGGGTGCGGCGGCGCACCAGGTCGCCCGCGTCGCGCACGATCGCATGGCCGATGCCGGCCAGCGTCGCGACGTGAAAGAGCTGGTAGAACGCGGTCTGGTACTTGAAGCGTCGTGCGAAGTCGATCACGTCCCGGGCGTCGACCGCCGCGTCTTCGAAGCGCGTGGTGCCGCTGCCGGTCGTCGTCTGGCCGAAGCCGTCCCAGTCGTCCTCGCGGATCACGCCGGGCTGCGCGGTCGCCACGGCGACGATCACGTCGCTGCCGTCGTCCGCGCGTTGCGCAAACACGTCGATCCAGTCGGCGAACAGGCTGCCGGTGCTGTAGAACTTCCGGCCGTTCAGCACGAGCCGGCCGTTCTTTTCCGACACCTTCGTGATGGTCTGGCCGAGCGCCACGTCGCCGGTTTCCGTCCACGCATTGCCGACGAGCTGGCCGCTCGCGAAGCGGTCGAACCACGTCTGGCGATCGGCGCCGGGCGGCGCGTTCAGCCAGTCTTCGACGAACGCGAAGTGCCCGCGCAATGCCTGCGGCAGATTGGAATCGGCGGCGGCGAGTTCGGTCAGCAGCCGGAACAGTTGCGGCAGCGACGCGCCGGCGCCGCCATTGCGCACCGGCAGCCGCACGGCGCCGAAGCCGGCGGCCTTCAGCCAGCCGATTGCCTCGTGCGGCAACTCGCGGCGGCGTTCGCGTTCCGCGGTGCCGGCCGCGATGCGTTCGAAGATCGGCCTGAAGCGGCTGGCAAGCGCGTCATAGTCGGCGCCGGTGGAAAGTTCGGTTGGTGCGGAAGACGAAGTCATGCGGGGGTCCTTGAAAGGCGGGGCCGTCGATGCCGGCAGGCCAGTATAGAAAGCACGCTGCGGACGATCCAATAACGGATTCGTACATCGTTATCGCCATCGGGCATTACGCGGGGGAGGCGGCGCGGCGTCGATGCTGGAGCGTCGATGTCGATGCTGACGCGCGGTTGCTTGCGGGCAGCGCGCCGTATCGTTTGTCATGCGAAGGAATATCGTTGTGCGAATCGCTCGGTTTGCCGGCGTGTGACGCGCTGCTAGATTGAACGTTTCCGTCAATCAGCAGGAGAGCCCGATGTCAGAGACGAGCGCCACGATCCAGGAACGGCCGGCCGATACGCAACCGCAGGCGGCCCGCGTGATCGCCGACGATGCGCAGGCCATCGCGGCCGCGCATGCCCTTGCGCAGCGGCTCGCGGAGGGTGCGGCCGAGCGCGACCGGGAGCGCCGGCTGCCGCGCGACGAGATCGAATGGTTCTCGCAGTCGGGGCTGTGGGCCATCACGGTGCCGAAGGCCTATGGCGGCGCGGGCGTGTCGCATGTGACGCTGACGGAGGTGGTGAAGATCGTCGCGGCGGCCGATCCGTCGCTCGGGCAGTTGCCGCAGAATCATTTCGGGCTGGTCGACGTGATCGCACTGACCGGCACCGACGCGCAGAAGCGCCACTTGTTCTCGGAAGTGTTGAGCGGCAAGCGGTTCGGCAACGGCTTTTCGGAGAAGGGCACGAAGCACGTGCTCGACCTGAAGACGCGCGTGCGGCGGGACGGCGACGATTACGTCGTCGACGGCACCAAGTTCTATTCGACCGGGGCGCTGTTCGCGCATTACGTGCCGGTGCTCGGCCTCGACGACGAACGCCACGCGTGGCTCGCGTACATTCGCCAGCCTGCGCCCGGGCTGACCGTGATCGACGACTGGTCGGGGTTCGGGCAGCGGACCACCGCGAGCGGCACCGTCGTGCTCGACAACGTGCGCGTGCCAGCATCGCACGTGCTGCCGGCCCAGCGCGTGTCGGATCTGCCGACGCTGAACGGCCCGCTGTCGCAGATCATCCAGGCCGCGATCGACGCGGGCATCGCGAAGGCCGCGCTCGACGATACGCTGGCGTTCGTGCGCTCGCGCACGCGGCCGTGGGTCGACAGCGGCGTCGAGCGGGCAGCCGACGATCCGCTGACGATTCGCGAGATCGGCCATCTGCACATTCAGCTGCATGCGGCGGAGGCGTTGCTCGAGCGTGCGGCGCGTACGCTCGACGAGATCGCGGCGCGCGGCAACGTGACCGAGGACGATGTCGCGCGCGCGTCGGTGGCGGTGGGCGAGGCGAAGGTGTTGACGACGGAAATCGCGCTGCTCGCGGGCGAGAAGCTGTTCGAGCTGGCCGGCACGCAGTCGACGCTGGCTGAGCACAACCTCGACCGGCACTGGCGCAATGCGCGCACGCATACGCTGCACGATCCGGTGCGCTGGAAATATCACCTTGTCGGCAACTACTACCTGAATGGCGTGCGGCCGGCGCGCCATGCGTGGAATTGAATGCGTGTCGATCGCGGTGCGATGGCTCGGCGATGGCGAGTTGATCGCGTCGCCGCAGTCGAACGCATCGACGCGGTCATGAGCGAACCCGGCAATGCCTTCGTCGATGCGAAATCGCCGGGGTATCGGGCAGGTGGATGCTGCACGGGGCGCGTTACTGCACCAGCGCGCCCGCACGATGAAGTCGCCGCATCCCCGTGAGTCGGCTTACCGAGGCGAGTCAGGCAGCGTGTAGTCGAAACGGTACGAATGCCGGCCGTTGTCGATGGTGATGATCATCGAGCCGGCGAGCCCCACCAGTTCTCCGGTGCCGGAATCGGGCACGACGGTGATCGACTGCTGCGGCTGCCCGCGCGTCATGGTGGAGCTGTGCTGCAGGACAAAACTGCCGTGGCGGCCGCCCAGCGTGCCTTGCACGGTTTCCATCGCCACATAGCCGGCGGAGCCCTGGACGCTGCTTCGAAACGCGAGCATCTCTCCCTGGCTGACGGCTTCCAGGTCGCCGTGATACTGCTTGTCCAGCGACATGCGGCCGAGCCCGGTCTGTTCCGCGACGGGACTCAGGGATTCCGGATTCAGCTTCACTTCAAACGGACCATTGGCCAGCAGTGTCATTGCAGCGCTCCTCGTCGAATCGGCAACCCGCACTATAAGCCAACCGGGTTCCGTTGGAGGTAACGGTTTGCTTGATCTGCCGGAATCAAGGACGGATCGGATTGAAGATCGTGTGCCGCGCGGCGCTTGCGGCGATAATCGGCATCCCGACCTCGACCGATTTCCCCGATGACTCTCCCTGCATTCGCCCCCTTTCAGGATCTGGCCAAGGCCTTGCTGGCTCACTGGAGCGATGCCAATGGCGATGGCTCCCACGACACGTCGCATCTGCAGCGCGTGTGGAAGAACGCGGCCGCGATCCACGCGAAGGAGGGCGGAGATGCCGAAGTGCTGTTCGCGGCGACATTGCTGCACGACTGCGTGGCGGTGGAGAAAAATTCCCCGCTTCGCGCGCAGGCATCGCGGCTGTCGGCGGAAAAGGCCCGGCAGGTGCTGCAATCGCTGGATTGGCCGGACGCGAAGATCGACGCGGTTGCACACGCGGTCGAGGCGCACAGTTTTTCGGCTTGTATCGCGCCGAAGGCGCTGGAAGCCAGGATGCTGCAGGATGCCGACCGGCTCGATGCGATCGGCATGGTGGGCGTGGCGCGGTGCTTTTATGTCGCGGGCCGGATGGGCAGCGCGTTGTATGACCCGGCCGATCCGCACGCATCGGATCGGGCACTCGACGACACGCGATTCGCGATCGATCACTTCCGCACGAAGCTGCTGCGGCTTTCAACCGGGTTTCAGACCGTCACCGGTACGCGCATGGCGATCGTTCGCCGCGATCGATTGCAGCGCTTTCTCGACGAGTTTTCCGACGAGATCTGATTTTTCCGGCGCGGCCTTCGGACAAGCCGTCGCATTCCCGCGAGTCGGTTCGCTGCGGATTGTACCTGCCTCCTTGTGCGGCTACCGAATCTGCCGCTGCACGAACGCGATCGTTCCGCCCACCAGCGCCAGCCCCACGATCATCTCGAAGCCGTCCAGCGCGCTGAGGAAACTGGCCTGGTGCGCGACCATATGCGCGATCTGGCCCAACGACAGGCCGCGCGCCTCGGCTGCACCCATCCCCTGCGCCTCGAACGCGTGCGTCATCGTGTCGAGCGTGTTCACGAACACCGGGTTGTACGGGTTCGCGAACTCGACGAGGCGCGTCTGATGCACGGCCGTGCGATGCTGGTCGACGATGATGAAGGTCGCCGTCGACAGCGAGTAGGCCAGCTGCTTGACCACGTTCTTGAAACGGTACCCGTGCGTGAATTCGTCGTTCGAGAAAATCTGAAACGCGGCGCTCGCGGTCGGCAGCGCGATGAACATCAGCAGAAAGCCGCGCAACACCAGTGGCGGCAGCAGCCAGCCCATGCTGACGTCGGGAGGCAGGTTGAGCACCCAGATGCCGATCGCGGCCGCCATCGCGAAGCCCGGCACGATCAGCCATTTGCGCTTGATGAGGCGCGCGTATTTGAAATACGCGATGGCCATCGGAATCGCCGTGAGCGAAGTGAGCCCGACGAGGCGGCCCGCATTTTCCACCGGATAGCCGAGCCCGCTTTGCAGCAGCCGCGAGATCAGGAAACCGATCGCATTACTGATGAAGTAGTAGAACGCGTAAAGCACGATGCCTTGCCGGAAAGGGCCTTCGCGCAGCGCGTTCACGCGAAGGAGCGGGCGCGGATCGTGCCACTGGTGCCACGCGAACCAGCCGAGCGCGGTCAGCCCGGCGACGGTGGCCAGCGGCATCAGCGGCGTGGTGCTGAACACTTCGAAGCGCAACTGCTGCGCGACGATCTGCAGTGCGCCGAGCGCGATGGCGAACACCAGATACGGCCATAGATGGGTGTCGCTGCGCCGCTCGATCGGGCGCCTGCCGATGTGCGGCACCACGAGGAAGGTGAACGCCGACAGCGCGGCGCCGCCGACCGTCGAGCACAGGAACAGCGCGCGCCAGTCGAAGTGCGCGACGAGATAGCCGCCCGCCATCGGTGCGAGTGCGCTGGCGAGCAGGATCATCACGAGAAAGATGCGCGTGGCGGGGGCGCGTTCCTCGGGTGTGAAGCCGGTTTGCAGCATGATGCGGCAGGTGCCGAGCATCGGTCCGATGAAATAGCCCTGGAAGCCGCGCGCCATCGCGAGCGCCATCGACGATTCGCTGAGCGACGCGGCGAGCGACCCGGCCGCGAACATCAGCAGGCAGCCGCTCAGGTAGCGCCGGAAGCCGAGGCGCTCGATCAGCCATTGCTGCTGCACGATGCCGAGCACGGAAGCGGTGGCGTAGGCCGTCGACGACCACACCAGTTCGTCCGGCGACGCATTGATGCCGCCCGCGATGTAGCTCGTGAAGAACGAAAAGATCGAGTTGTCGAAGTAGTCGATGCCGACGGACAACGCGATCGCCCACGGCAGCAGATCGCTGCGCAGATGCCTGAGCGTGAACAGGCGGGCGCGGGCGGGCGTGAGTTTCATGACGCGGCACCCTCGGGCATGCGCGCCGGCGGCCTGTGCCGGCGGGCGAATCGGGTGGGGGGCAGGACGCGCGCATGGGGCGTGGCCCCGATGTGAGGCTGATGGAACACTTGGACTCCGGGCGAAATCCGACGGATATTCGGCCTGCCCTCTCGCGAGATCAAGGGTTAACACGCATCGATTCCGTACTTCGAAATCCATGTGCGGGGTCGCCGCCGGCATCGTCGACGCGTCATTTCCATGGAAGCCATGCCGGCACTGCGGATCGCGGCCGCCGTGCCCTCCGATCGATCGTTCGACCCCGTCCGTTTGATCATTCGCTGCCTGACCGCCATTGTGCCGCGCGTTGCCGGCCGTTTCGACGCAGGGAAGGCGGCACTTCGAAAATGATCAATTGGATCGAGGAATCGACAACGGTAGCCTAGATCCCACAATGAAATGGTCAGCAGATTCCGCAGTCGTTTGCGATGCGGCGCGTGTGGCGATGTCGTCCGACTGGCCGGCATGTGAACCGCGACGCCGATCCGACACGAGAAGCGAGCGAGGGAGACGGGCCGCGCGGGACAGCGCGTGCTGAGCATCGGCGCCTCTCGAACTCGAACCATCGGCGAAGGGCTCGCAAGAGGCGTTCGCGCGTGAGGTTGCCCTCTCCCGTCGGTCGCGCGCTCGGCGGAAAAGCGCGGCGCACGGGTCGGCACTTCGCGAAGGGCACCGCGCGGCGCGATCCATCACATAGCGGGATCGGTGATCACACGATGGCGTCCGCGTGCGGCACGCACGATGCCCGGCACGCCGAAGCAGAACAACACGCTCATGGAGACAATCAGGATGCACAGCGCAAAAGGGCCGCTTGCCGGTATCAGGATCGTGGAACTGGGGGGCGTCGGCCCCGTGCCGTTCTGCTGCATGTTGCTGTCGGATCTCGGCGCCGAAATCATTCGTATCGACCGCCCGCCCGGCTATGACGGCGGCCAGCCCGGCGACCCGCGTTTCAACCTGCTGAACCGCGGCCGGCGCAGTGCCGCACTCGACCTGAAGAAAGCGGAGTCGACTGCGGCGATCCTGAAGCTGGTCGGCCAGGCCGATGCGCTCGTCGAAGGATTTCGCCCCGGTGTCGCGGAAAAACTCGGTCTCGGGCCGGAGGCCTGCCTCGCGGCGAACCCGTCGCTCGTCTACGGCCGGATGACCGGCTGGGGGCAGCAGGGGCCGCTCGCGCAGGCGCCGGGCCACGACATCAACTACATCTCGCTGAGCGGCGTACTGCATTCGGTCGGCACGGCCGGCGGCCCGCCGGTGATCCCGCTCAATCTGGCCGGGGATTTCGGCGGCGGCTCGCTGTATCTCGCGCTTGGCGTCGTGTCGGCGATCCTCGAAAGCAAGCGGTCGGGCAAGGGGCAGGTTGTCGACGCGGCGATGGTCGATGGTTCGGCGTCGCTGATGACGCTCTTCTACGGCATGCTGGCGAGCGGCTACTGGAAGGACGAGCGCGGCAGCAATCGTCTGGACTCCGGTGCACCCTGGTACAACGTGTACGAAACCCGCGACGGGCGCTGGATCAGCATCGGGTCGAACGAGTCGCGTTTCTGGCGCAATACGCTGGAGATGCTGGGCCTGCGCGAAGAAGAGATGCCGGATCAACACGATCGTTCGCGATGGCCCGAAGTCCATGCGAAGTTTGCGGAATTGTTCCGCACGCGCACGCGCGACGAATGGTGCGCGCTCGCCGAAGGGCGCGACGTCTGCATCGCACCGGTGCTGTCGATGGCGGAAGCGCCCGATCATCCCCACTTGCGCGCGCGGCAGACATTCATCGAGCGCGATGGCGTGGTCCAGCCGGCCCCTGCGCCGCGCTTCAGCAGGACACCTGGTGAAATTCAATCGTCGCCGGCGCTGCCCGGCGAGCACACCGACGAAGTCCTCGGCGACTGGGGATTCACCGCTGCGGAACTGGCCGCGCTACGGGAGGCCGGCGCGATCGCATGACGTGAGCGCTGCCCGTCATCGACGCTTGCGTGGCACGCGAGCGTCTCGCTGACTTTTTATACCGATTTCAATGACCGCCGCGCAGGGCGATGTTTCGCCCTGCGCGGCGCTTTCTTTTGCGCGCCGGTTCGTGGCCGAGATAGCGGCCGCCATTGCTTTTGCAGGCCATTGCGGGTTTCGGGATTTCCGAATCGGCACTTCAGAAATGGTCAGTTGGTTTGCCAGGCTCGAAGCCCTAAGCTCATTCCACGACGAACAACGCGGCTGCTTGAGCAGACGCCAACAACTGGAGCGAAGACACATGGCTAACTTTCTCGACGAATCGCAAACGATGTGGCTCGACACCGTGAACAAGTTCATGGACAACGAGATCACGGTCGAATACGTGCGCAAGTGCGACATGAATCGTGACTACCCGTACGAGGCGTACGACAAGATTGCGAAGCAAGGTTGGCTCGGCATCCTCATTCCGGAATCCGAAGGGGGCTCGGGCGGCGACATCTTCGATTACTCGTTGATGGCCGAAGGCCTCGGCAAGTTCGGTTTCGACTTCGCGTGTTCGGTGCTGGTGCCGACGTTCACCGCGATGAACATCATCAAGTTCGGCACGCCCGAACAGAAGAAGCAATACGTGCAGCCGTTCATCGACGGCAAGATCCGCTTCTCGGTGTCGATCTCGGAACCGGACGCAGGCTCGGATGCCGCGAACACGAAGACGCGCGCCCGCCGCGACACCAACGGCGACTGGATCGTCAGCGGCCAGAAGCTGTGGTGCAGCGGCGCGGCAGCGAAGGACACCGTGATCGCGATGCTGGTGCGCACGAGCACCGACGACAAGCACAAGGGCCTGTCGGTGCTGCTGATCCCGAACAACACGCCGGGGATGGTGATCAACAAGCTGCCGACGCTGTCGCGTCACGCGACGGGCACGACCGAGATCTTCCTCGACGAAGTGCGCGTGCCGGGCGATGCGCTGCTGGGCGAGGAAGGCCAGGGCTGGAAGATCATCACGGAACACCTCGAACTCGAACGCTGCGCGGTGGCGGCGGCATACACGGGTAACGCGCAGCAGGCCGTGACGACCGCCACGCGCTACGCGCACGACCGTATCCAGTTCGACCATCAGCTCTACGACTTCCAGGTGATTCGCCACCTGCTTGCCGACTGCCAGACGAAGGTCGATGCGGCGCGCCTGCTCTGCTATCGCGCGGCTCAACTCGCGGCCGACCACGTGCCGTGCAGCCGCGAAGTGTCGATGGCGAAGCTGTACGGCTCGGAAACGCTGAAGGAATGCGCGCTGGCCGGCATGCAGATCCTCGGCGGCTACGCGAACCTGCCGGAAGCCGACATGGAACGCTACCTGCGCGAGAGCATCCAGTCGACCATCGGCGGCGGCACGTCGCAGATCCAGCGCACGATCATCGCGAAGTCGATGCGTCAGTAACGGTCACGCTTTTCCCTCGAACGAAGCGCGCGGGCACGCGGTGCCCGCCACCATCCCAATTCAACCGGAGACACAGTAATGAGCGTCATCAACAACAGCGTCAACATTCCGCTCGACGAGCTGGAAATCGGCACGAAGTTCCGTTCGAATGGTCGCACCGTGACCGAGAGCGATGTCGTGATGTTCTGCATGTTCACGGGCAACTGGATCGAAATCCACTCGAACAAGGAATACGCGTCGAAGACCCGCTGGGGCGAGCGCATCGTGCAGGGCCAGCTGACGTTCTCGCTGATCTCGGGGCTGCTGCAGTTCGGCCCGGCGATCCAGGCGAACTACGGCGTCGACAAGATGCGCTTCCTGAACCCGGTGAAGATCGGCGACACGGTCTACGCCAGCGCCGAGGTGATCGCGAAGAAGGAGAAGGACGACAAGTTCGGCGTCGGCACGATGCTGATCCAGGCGTACAACCAGCGCGGCGAAGTCCTGCAGCGCAGCGAATGGAGCCTGCTGATGCTGCGCAAGCGTGCCGATCTCGACGCACTGATCGCCGAAGCGCAACCCGACTTCAAGGTCTGAGGAGCATGGCCATGACTCCCCGTCCGGTTGCGGCGATCGTCGGCATGGGCGATGCCTATGCGTCGCGCGCGAATCGCAAGGACCCGCTGCAGTTGGCCGCCGAGGCGACGCTCAATGCGCTCGCCGACGCGGGCATCGGCAAGGACCAGGTCGACGCGGTGTTCACGGGCCGTTCGCCGTGGGCCGACAAGCGCTCCCAGTGGAGCAACATCTTCATCTCGCACATGCAGATGCCGGTGACGATCACCAGCGAGCTGACGATGCATGGCGCGGGCCTGACGTCGACGCTCGCGATCGCGTCGCAGATGATCGCGGCAGGGCGCGCGGAATACGTGCTGTGCCTGCAGAGCGATGCGACCGAGCTGTTCGTCGACGCGGTCGCGATGGGCGCCGAGGCCGATGCGGATCCGCAGTTCGAGGTCCCGTACGGCCCGACGATTCCGGCGCTCTATGCGCAGGCCGCGCAGCGCTACTTCCACGAGTTCGGCATCACCGAAAGCGACCTCGCCGACGTCGCGATCGCGAACCAGCGCTGGGGCCGCCATCACCCGCATGCGGCGAAGGCGAAGTTCGGCGAGATCGATCGTGCGGCGGTGCTGTCGTCGCCGTACGTCGCGACGCCGCTGCGCCGCTGGATGTGTTCGACCTGGGGCGGCGGCACGGGCGGCGCGCTGGTCGTGACGTCGCCGGAGAATGCACGCCACGCGCGCAATCCGGTGTACCTGATGGGCTACGGATCGGCGACGACGCACGAATACCTGACCGACCGGATGAACCTGCGCACGTGCCGGTTCGACAGCATCGGTGCGTTGCCGAACCTGACGACCACGGCCACCGCCGAGGCGGCGCGCCAGGCTTATGCGATGTCGGGGCTGACGCCTGCCGACGTCGACATGGCGCAGCTCTCGGTGAACTTCGCGCACATGGGGCCGATCGTGATGGAGGATCTCGGCTTCGCGAAGAAGGGGCGCGGTATCGATGTCTATCGCGAAGGCCGTACGGGCGTCGACGGCGACCTGCCGACCGACACGAACGGCGGCTGGCTGTCGTTCGGGCAGCCCGGCATTTCCTGCAACATGGACAGCATCGTCGAAGCGGTCAGGCAGTTGCGCGGGCAACCGTTGGGGCTGGCGCCGTCACGTCGTCCTGAAACCGTGCTGGTGCAGGGCGCGGGCGGGATGCTGGCCGCCGGCGCCGTGCTGCTGCTGTCGTCCGCAACGTGAACCCTGATCGGGAGCATCCATGACCGAAACCCATTTGCCGAATGCCTGGCCGCAGCCGTACCGGCTGCTCGACGCCCAACCCTACTGGGACGCACTGGCCGAAGACAGGCTGACCTACCAGCGCTGTACCGACTGCAGCGAGGCCGTGTGGCCGGCCCATTCGTTCTGTACGCACTGCGGCGGGAAGTCGCTGAACTGGACCGAAGCGTCGGGCCGTGGCGAGATCTACTCGCACAGCACGATCATGCGCGGGCCGACGCCGGTCTGGGCCGACATCGTCCCGTACACGGTCGGCTTCATCCGGATGGACGAAGGCTACTACCTGTTCGCGCAGATCGACGAAGCGCCCGACGCGATCCGGATCGGCCAGCGCGTCGAAGCGCGGATCATCCAGCGAGGTGAACAGAAACTGCCGGTGTTCGTCCTGTCGGCATCCTGACGGCCGCGCGCGGAGCGCCGGAACAACCGGCGCCCGCGCGGCCGTTCATTCACGGAGGAGACATCGTGAACCTGCATTCCCAATCCGTCGACGGAGGCTGACATGGCCGGACCACTCGACGGTGTACGCGTGCTCGACCTGACGTCGAACTTCATGGGCCCCTACGCTTCGCTGCTGCTGGCGGACATGGGCGCCGACGTGTGCAAGATCGAATCGCGCGACGGCGACACGACGCGCAACATCGGGCCGAGCCGGCATCCCGGCATGGGCCCGATCTTCCTGCATCTGAATCGAAACAAGCGCAGCCTCGTGCTGAACCTGAAGCACCCGGACGGCATCGCGTCGCTGAAGCGGATGGCGGAAACCGCCGACGTGCTGCTGTACAGCATGCGGCCGCACACGATGGCGAAGCTCGGCATCGCGTACGAGGACGTGCGCAAGCTCAACCCGCGCATCATCTACTGCGGCGCCTTCGGCTTCGGGCAGAACGGCCCGTATGCGTCGCGCCCGGCCTACGACGACCTGATCCAGGCCGCGGTCGGCATGCCGGTGCTGCAAAGCCGCAAGAATGGCCCGCCGACCTATGTCGCGAGCGCGATCGCCGATCGGGTGGTCGGGATGGCGACCAGCAACGCGGTGGCGATGGCGCTGTACCGGCGCGAGAAGACGGGCGTCGGCCAGCAGGTGTTCGTGCCGATGCTCGAGACCTTCGCGCATTTCGTGATGGGCGATCACCTGTACGGACACACGTTCGTCCCGCCGCTCGGCGACTGGGGCTATGCGCGGATGATGAATCCGGACCGGCGCCCGTATCGCACGCGCGATGGCTACATCGGCGTGAACGTCTATGCGGACCATCACTGGAAGCGCTTTTTCCTGCTGTCCGGGCATCCCGAGATGGCCGAGGACCCGCGCTTCAACAACATCGGCGGTCGGACCGAGCACATCGCGCACCTGTATGCATTTCTCGCGCGCGTGTTCGAGACGCGGACCACGGCCGAATGGGTGAACACGCTGACCGAAGCCGACATTCCGGTGATCGAGATGAATACGCCCGAAACGCTGATCGACGATCCGCACATGACGGCGGTCGGGTTCTTCGCGGAGCAGGAGCACCCGTCGGAGGGGCTGATTCGTACGCTCGGCATTCCGCAGCAATGGAGCGAGAGCGCACCGGCGCTGCGTTATCCGGCGCCGCGTCTGGGCGAGCACTCGGTGGCGCTGCTTGAGGAGTACGGCTTCGAGCGCAACGAAATCGACGGGATGCTGCGTTCGGGCGGCGTGGTTGCGCCCGAAACGGACGGCGTGCCGCAACCGCAATAAATACGAAATCAGGAGAAGCGACATGTTACGCGATCTGCCGCTGTCGGGTGTCGTGGTAGTCGAACTGAGCGATAGCGCGTCGGCGCCGTTCGCCGGAAGGGTCCTGGCGGCGCTGGGTGCCGAAGTCTGGAAGGTCGAGCGCCCGACGGGCGACTCGGCCCGCGGTTGGGGGCCGAGCGAATGGAAGGGCAGCGGCGCTGCCTATCACGGGCTCAATCGGGGCAAGCGCGCGATCTGCATCGATATCAAGGACCGCGAGCAACTCGAGACGCTGCACCAGCTGATCGCGGAGCGGGCGGACGTCTTCCTGCACAACCTGCGACCCGGCTCCAGCGCCGAATACGGTCTCGATTCCGACAGCCTGCGCGTGACCAAGCCGGAACTGGTCTACTGCGAGATCGGTGCGTTCGGCCATCTCGGCCCGATGAACACGCTGCCCGGCTACGATCCGCTGATGCAGGCGTTCTCGGGGATCATGAGCATTACCGGCGAAGAAGGGCAGTCGCCGGTTCGCGCCGGGGTGTCGATCGTCGATTTCGGCTCGGGGCTGTGGGCCGTCATCGGCATCCTGTCTGCGTTGTATCGCCGTCAGGTCAAGCATTGCGGCGCAACCGTCAACGGTTCGCTGCTGGAAACCGCGCTGGCGTGGATGACCGTCAGCATCGCGAACTACAACGCGGACGGCGACACCGGCGGCCGCCACGGTTCCGGCGTCGCGTTCATCGTGCCGCACCGCGCGTATTCGACCACGGACGGTCACCTGATCGTCAGCTCGGCGAACGACACGCTGTTCGCGAAGCTGTGCGCGGCGCTGGATCGCCCCGAATGGGCGCTCGACGACCGGTTCGCGACCAATGCGGCGCGGCTGAAGAACCGGACGGAGATCGATCGCCTGATCGGCGAGCGCTTGTCGACGGACACCCGCGCGGTGTGGCAGGCGCGATTGCAGGCTGCCGGCATTCCCGTTGCGCCGATCCAGACGACGGCGGAGGTGGTCGACCATGCGCAGACGCATGCGCTCGGCATCATCGAAAAGCCGTCGGACGACGAAATCGGATTGGTCGGGCTGCCGTTGTCGTTCGACGGCAAGCGTACCCCGCCCTTGCATGCGGCGAGGGAGATCGGCGCCGACAATCCGTCGCTCGAAGCGCTGCTCAACGCGAGCCGGCACGCATAGCGCGGTAGCGGTCGGCGGCGGTCGACAGCCAAAAAATCGTCGCCGGTGCGACCGTGTTCGCGCGATCCGGGGCCGGACGAAAACCTGAGAGTCGATCCACCGGGCGTGCATCGCCGGCACCGTCGAGGTGCCGGCGAGTCGCACGTTGACGCGACGCACTGCGTGGCCGGCAGTGCGCGATCGGTATCGAATGCCAGTGTCCCGGAGGCCTGGAGTGGCGCCGCGGTCCTGGATTGCATCGGATGACCCTGACAGGGCGCTCGCGCGACGCGTGGCGACAGCCGCACCGTCCGCCGACGTCCTGAAGACGTGCATGAGGGGAGACATGAGTACTTTCAATCGCCTGCACCTGATTCGGCAGGTCGATCTGTTGACGTTGAAGCTGTTCCTGTCGGCGGTCGAGGAGCAACAGATCGGCCTGGCGGCGATTCGCGAGAACGTGGCCGCCTCGACGGCCACCAAGCGGATCCAGGATCTCGAGGACATCGCAGGCATCAAGCTGCTCGAACGCAGCCCGAAAGGGGTGCTGCCGAGCCCGGCGGGCGAGGTGCTCGTCCGTTATCTCCGGCGGATCTTCGCGAACCTCGACGACATGCGCTCGGAGATCGCGGCGTTTACCGACGGCATGCGGGGCGAGCTGACGATCGCGTCGGCGCGCTCGATCATCGTGCCGTTTCTCGCGCGCGAGATCGGCGAATTCCAGCGCGCGTATCCGCTCGTCAATATCGTGGTGCGTGAGCTCGACAATGCCGGCATCGTGCAGGCGGTCGCACGCGGCGAAGTCGACGTCGGTGTATTCGCGGCCGCTCACGCGCTCGATCTCGGCGGCGTCGACGTCACGCCTTATCGCGAGGATCGTCTCATCGCGGTCGTGCCGCAGGGGCATCTGCTCGCCACGCGCACGAGCGTCACGACCGAGGATCTGCTGTCGGAGAACCTGATCGTCGTCGGGGCGATGGTCGGCGCGATCCGGGCGGCGGCGCGCCGGCTCGGCGTGGATTTCCAGCCGCGATACGATGTCCGCAGCACCGGCGTGGCCGTGAGCCTGGTGCAGGCCGGGCTCGGTGTGACGGTCCAGCCGGAATGCATGGTGAGCCATGAGCTGTTCAGCCGGGTCGCCGTGCTCGAACTGGCGGAGCCGTGGGCCGTGCGCCGCGTCCAGGTCGCCACGGCACGCGGTCGCGAGTTGAATCCGATCGCGCGTGCGTTGATCGAGCAATTGCTCGACCTGCCTGAAGACGCGCCCGTGGCATGACGAAATGCGGAAGGCCCCGGCCGCGCGGGTTAGCGAAGCACGGGGCCTCGGGAAGGACAGGCATCCCGCGTGCGTCAATCCAGACCTGAACCTGAACCGCCTGTTCGACCGCGTCGACCAGGCGGTTTGCGCTTTCTTCGCGGACTACGCAAGCGGCTGATCGAGCACGATCGTCTTCGATTCGACGAACGCATTCAACCCTTCGACACCGCCTTCGCGCCCGATACCGGATTGCTTGAAGCCTCCGAAGCCGATCGAGAAGTCCGTGCGCGACGCATTGTGTCCCACGGTGCCGGTACGCAGTTGCCGCGCAACCTGCAACGCATGCTGGGCGTCGGACGTGAACACCACCGCATTCAGGCCGAAGATGGAATCGTTGGCGAGTTCGATCGCATGCGCTTCGCTGTCCGCCGCGATCACGGACAGCACCGGCCCGAAGATTTCCTGCTGTGCGAGAGTCGACCGGTTGTCGACGTTGGCGAACACCGTCGGCTCGAAAAAGAAGCCACGCGACAGATGGCGCGGGCGTGCGCCGCCGGCGGCGAGCGTCGCGCCTTCGGCGATGCCCTTGGCTACATGGTGCTCGACCGTGTCGCGCTGTCGCGCGGTGGCCAGCGGGCCGACCGTCGTGGTGTCGCTGAACGGGTCGCCGAGCACCATCGCGCGCGCGGCCTCGCTCAATGCGTCGACCATCGTGTCGTGCTTCGCGCGCGGCACGATGATGCGCGTCAGGCTGTGGCAAACCTGCCCGGTCAGGTAGCTGAAGTACGACTTGCCGAGCACCTGCGCGGCCGCGTCGATATCGTAGTCGTCCAGCACGAGCGCCGCCGATTTGCCGCCCAGTTCGAGCGTGACGCGCGCGATCCGCCCGGCCGCGACCTCGCTGATGCTGCGGCCGGCTGCGGTGGAACCCGTGAAGGTGATCTTGTCGACGGACGGATTTCGCACCATCGCCTCGGACACCTCGCGATCGGCGGTCACGACGTTGACGACGCCGGGCGGCAAGCCGATCTCGTCGCAGATCTGCGCGAACAGGTACGCGGAAGTCGGCGCTTCCGGCGACGGCTTGATGATGACCGTGCAGCCCGCGAGCAGCGCGGGTGCGACCTTGTACGCGATCAGCGCGGCCGGGCCGTTCCACGGCACGATCGCGAGGACGACGCCCACCGCTTCCTTGACGGCATACGCCTGGTGTCCGGTCACCGAGCGGTGCGGCTCGACGAACGGGTAGGTGTCGGCCATGGCCGCGTACTGCCGAAACGCCGCGCCGAGAAACTGGCCGATGCGCGGCTTCGCGATCCGCTGGAGGATGCCCGACTCGATGCTCCAGCCGCGCGCGAACTCGTCGTTCGCCGCTTCGAGGCGTTGCGCGATCCGTTCCAGGCAGGCGGCCCGCTCGGCCGGCGTCATGCGCGGCCACGGCCCCTGGTCGAACGCGCGGCGTGCCGCATCGATCGCACGCGCGGCGACGGCCGCGTCGGCGCGTGCCACCCGCGCCGCCACGCGCTCCGTGCTGCCGTCGAGCACTTCGACGGTTTCGGCGGAAGGCGAGGGCGTCCACTGGCCGTCGATGTAGAAGCAGTCGGGATGGTCCAGCGGAATGGTTCGGTCGTTTGCTTGCATGAGAGGTGAGGTCGTCCTGGTGTGTGGAGTCAGACGGAAACGGCCCGGGGCGCGGTGGCATCCGCGCGAATCATGTCGGCGCCCTTCTCGCCGATCATGATGCAGGCCGCGTTGGTGTTGCCGGCCACGATCCGCGGCATGACGGACGCGTCGATGACGCGCAGCCGGGCCACGCCGCGTACGCGCAGCCGCGGGTCGACGACAGCCTGCGCATCGACGCCCATCCGGCAGGTGCCGACCTGATGCCAGCCGCTGTTGCCGTTCGCCTTGAGGTGCGCGAGCAACTGTTCGTCGGTCGTGACGGCGGCGCCGGGCGCGAGCTCGTGGACGATCCGCGATGCGAGCGGTGCGGCGTCGGCAATGCGTCGCAGCATCCGCAAGCCCGCGAGCGAACGGCGGATGTCGCCGGCGTCGCTCAGGTAGTTCGGATGAAACGCGGGCGCCTGCAGCGGGTCGGGCGACTTCAGCGCCATATGGCCGCGTGAATCGGGCGTCAGCAGCACCATCGACCCGCCGATGGCCGGATAGTCGTCGACGACCGGGTCGCCCGACGCATCGAACTTGAACGTCATCGGGCTTACCGTCAGTTGCAGGTCCGCCTCCGGACGCCCGGCCTCGCTGCGCGCATAGGCGGTCACGGGCGCCGCGCCGATCGCGAGATAGCCGCCGCCGGTGAGCAGGTAGCGCGCGCCTTCCAGATACTTCCGCAGCCCGCGCAGCTGGTGGTTGTACGAGCTTTCCGGCGTGACGCGCCACGCGAACGAGCCGAACCAGTGATCCTGCAGGTGGCGGCCCACGTCGGGCGATTCGACCGTCGCGGCGATCCCGTGCCGGTGCAACGCGTCGGCATCGCCGATGCCCGACAGCATCAGCAGATGCGGCGACGCGAGCGCGCCGCCCGACAGAATCACTTCCCGCGTGGCGACGATCCGGCGCCGCTCGTCGTTGTCGAGCACCTCGATGCCGGTGGCCTGGCCCGATTCCAGCAGCACGCGCGTCACGCGCACGCCGGTATGGACGGTCAGGTTGCGGCGATGGCGAACGGGCTCGATGAACGCGTTGTACGACGTATGGCGGCGCCCGTTGCGGATCGTGTATTGCCGATAGGCGACCCCTTCGTGCGGCGGCCCGTTGAGATCGTCGCTGCGTCGAATGCCCACCTGTTGCGCGGCGGCGATGAAATCGTCGGCGGTCGGATGGGTGATCGCCGCATCGCTCACGTGCAACGGGCCCTGACCGCCGTGATAGGCATTCGCGCCGCGCTGGTTCGTTTCCGACCGGATGAAATGCGGCAACACGTCGTTCCAGCCCCAGCCGTCGTTGCCGAGTGCGGCCCAATGGTCGAAATCGCTCGGCTGGCCGCGCATGTAGATCATGCCGTTGATCGCGCTGCTGCCGCCGAGCCCCTTGCCGCGCGGCCAGTACACCGTGCGGCCGCCGAGCGTCGGCACCGGCTCGGTATCGAACGCCCAGTTGAAGCGCTTGTTCATGAACAGCTTGCCCGCACCGGCGGGCGTGCGTACCCAGAAGTTGTTCATGTCCGGGCCGGCCTCGACGAGCAGCACGCGCACGGCAGGGTCCTCGGACAGCCGGCTGGCGACCACGCAGCCCGACGAGCCGGCGCCCACCACGATGTAATCGTAGATTTCCATGAGGGGGTGTCTTATTGCGATGACGGAATCAGCGGCACGACGGTCGCCGCGATGATGGCGGGAATCGCGAACGCATAGAAATTCCAGTGCAGTCCGAGGTTCGCGCCGACGATCCAGCCGCCGATCATCGGGCCCAGGATCGAGCCGAAGCGCCCGATGGCCTGCGCGCCGCCCAGTGCCGAGCCGCGGCACGCCGTCGGGAAGTGCGCGGCGATATAGCCGTAGATCAGGCTGCTGGTGCCGATCGAACCCAGCCCGGCGCCGAACACCGCGAGCATCAGCCACGCGAAATCGAGCTTCTGGCTCAGTGCGACCAGCGACAGTGCGCCGATGACGAGGAACGGAAACATCACGCGTTTCGAGCCGAACCGGTCGGCCAGCCATGCGCCGCCGAGCATGCCGACGACCGCGCCGAACTGCATCACCAGCAGGAACTGCAGCGACGACCCGAGCGGATAGCCGGCCGAGCGCATCAGCTGCGGCAGCCACGCGTTGAGCCCGTAGGTGATCACCTGGACGCAGAACGTCATGAATACCAGCAGCAACGCGGTGGTTCGGAATTCGCGGGACAGCACCAGCCGGTAGCCGCGTATTGCTTGCGCGCCGTCTTGCGACGCTTGCTGTGCCTGCTTGTCCTGCAGGATCTGGTCGAAGTCGAGCGAATACCGGGCCGCGAGCGTGCGTGCTTCGTCGACGCGGCCGCGATCGACCAGGAAGTCCACCGATTCGGGAAGGAAGAAGGCCATCATCGGCAGGATCACCGCATAGAACGCGCCGATCGCGTACAACGTGCGCCATCCATGGTCGTGCAGCAATGCGATGGCGACCAGGGCGCTCACGATGCCGCCCACCGAATAGCCGGTCAGCGTGAGCGCGTTGTACAACTGGCGTCGGCCCTTGGGGGCGTACTCGACCGACATCGCGACGGCGGACGGCACGACGCCGCCCATGCCGATGCCCGTGACGAAGCGGGCGGCGCCCAGGAAGGTCGGCGACGTGGCGAGCGCACAGACGATCGAGCCGACGGAAAACCACAGGACGCCCGTCATCAGCAGGCGACGCCGGCCGATGCGGTCGGTCAGCGGGCCGGCCACCGCCAGCCCGACCATCAGGCCGACCAGGGTCCAGCTTCCGATCATGCCCGCGCCGGCCGGGCTCAGGTGCCAGCCGGGTTCACTCAGCAGATGCGGAACGGTTGCACCGTAGACGATGAGATCGTAGCCATCGGCTACGAGCGTCAGGAAACATAGAAAGATGACGAATAGACGGCTTCGGGCCTGCGGCGTTGCTTGACTCACGTTGTCTCCTTACCTTTGTTGTATCGGTTTTATTGCCAGGCGGACCTTCCGGGTTCTCACGGGCGCGACGGTCTTGCTCGCGACACCGCGGGTGCAGCCCGTTTTTTGCAGGCACGTGCCGATGACGGTCACGCTCGCTTGACATGTTTCGTGCGGGTGCGCGTCGGGCAGGCGATCGGGAGAGGCCGAGCCGCATGCCCGCTTGCGACCACGCGCGGACGAACCGGAACGGCGATCAGGAAGAAGACGTCGCGGAATCGGCATCCGGGTTGACTGGCGGTATCGCACCTTGCCCGTGAAGACGACCTGCGGGAGCAGGAAACGTGTGCCGCTTGATCAGGGGAAACCGATGTCGCTTGCTGCTGCCTGTCCGCGGGATTCGAGTGAATCCGATTCGTGACGGACAGGGTAAGAGCATGTCAACGGCAAGCCAATTGAGCGTTTCCGAAGTGTCGATTCGAGCGCGGCGAATCCGGCGGGTGGGTGCAGGGATTTCCCTGCGGCGGAAGTGGCCTGACTGCGGTGTGAGCTTTCGTTGTACGGAATTGACCGATCGACTGAGCAGCAGGTGGATTCTGCATCCAGGTCTTTGCACCAACCAGGCGGCTTGCGTGAACGATCGCCGGGCCTGGCGGCGGTCAATCCCGTTCGGGATGCCGGCCGCGGGATGCCGCGTTTATGTTCGTCGACGAGGGGACGATTCTTGGTGAGCGGGCATCCCGCCGTTTGACATTTATTGAAGAAATCTTCTTGAAAATATCTGGTAATCTTCGTCGGCATTTCGTCAGAATTGCGTGTCCTGAAGAGAGGCTGCATCGGTTGCTTCCGGTGCGAAAAACAGTTTCAATTAATCTGTAAAACTAAATAAATGAGAGCGTGCGTTCATTCGCGGGGGAGCAGGGTCATGATTCGAATCGGACGAAAACTTTGGCCGGCATGCGGGCTGGTGCTTGCCGTATCGCTGACGGGGTGTGGTGGTGGCGACGGGTCCGGCGACCAGAACGTGTCGCGTACAACGGACAGTGCAGTCGTTTCCCCGGCCGGTCTTTCCTACCTCATGCCGGTCGCCGTATATCGAGTCGGTGAAAGCATCACGCCGAATACCCCGTCCAGTAGTGGTAGCGCGATTACCATATACAGCATATCGCCGGCGCTACCAGCCGGACTTGTACAAGATCCGCGCACTGGCGTCATCAGCGGTGTACCGTCCACGGTTGCGTCGAGCGAAATTTACACGGTGACGGGAAACAACGCTCAGGGAAGTGTCACGGCGCGGATGCAGATAGAGGTGAAGCCGCTTACCGTTGCTCCCGCAGCCATTGCCTACGGGAACGAAGCGATCATCCTCACCGCCGGTAAAGCCGTCACGGGCATCGTCCCCGTCACATCTGGCGGCGGGGCGGCGCAATTCACGATATCGCCGCCATTGCCGAGCGGGCTCGCACTTGATCCGGCGACCGGCGCAATCGTGGGAACGCCAACGGCAGCCACCGGCCCGGCTTCTTACCGGGTGACCGGCAGCAACAGCGCAGGCAACGCAACGACACAGTTCACGCTCGAAGTGCGAGAGGCAGTGGTCCCGCCATTGCATCTCGAGTATGCAAACCAGACCGTGACTTATAAAGTTGGCCAGGTGATTGCGCCGAATGTGCCGAAGTCGGCGGGCGGCAGCATTACGCAGTACGCGGTATCCCCGGCATTGCCTGAAGGGTTGAGTCTGAACGCGCAGACGGGCGCGATCGGCGGGACACCGACCCGTGCTCAAGGCCCGATGACATTCCTGATTTCGGGAAGCAACGGCGCGGGCACGATACAGGCACAACTGAATATTTCGGTGATCCTGGCGACGAGTGGTGAATGGGTGCCTGGCGGCAGCATGTTCGAGGCGCGGGCCTGGCATACGGCAACGTTGCTATCCAGCGGTGAAGTTCTGGTGGCGGGTGGAGTGGGTACGGGCGGGCTGGTTGACATGGCCGAGCGATACAACCCGGTAAACGGCGCATGGGCGCTTGCAGGAAAAATGCAGACCTCACGCACCGAACACACGGCAACCAGGCTGGCGAATGGCAAGGTGCTGGTGGCCGGTGGGACCACGACACGGACGGCGGAATTGTACGATCCGTCAACCGGTACGTGGACCCCTGTCGGCCACATGAAGCGTGGGCGAAGTAAGGCGACATCGACACTGTTGCCGGACGGCAGGGTCCTGGTGGTTGGCGGCATCGAGATAGGCGATTTCGGCACCTACGTTGCCGAGGCCGAGTTGTTCGATCCAGTCAGCGGGACGTGGACGACCACCGGCAGTCTGAATGTCGCGCGGGCGCATCACATCGCAACGTTGCTGCCCGGCGGAAGAGTGCTGGTGGCGGGCGGGGGCAGTCCGGCCGGCATCACGGCGACGGCCGAGCTATACGATGTACGCAGTGGCACGTGGACCCTTGCTCGCGATATGAATGTCAAGCGATCCAGCCCGACCGCGGCGATGCTGCCGAATGGCAAGGTACTGGTGGCAGGCGGAACGAGTGCTTCGCTTACTGCCGAGCAGTATGATCCGGTGACCGGGGCCTGGACACTGACGGGGCCGATGGTCATGCCGCGTGTTGAAGCTCAAGCCACCGGGCTGCCGGATGGGCGTGTCGTCGTGACGGGCAACTACGACGCCAGTTACAGCGGGAATGGTACGTCGGCGGAGATTTTTGATCCGGCCACCGGGAACTGGGCTGCGATTGCGAATATGAGCGATCCACGATCGATGCATGCGGCCACGTTGTTGACCGATGGATCGGTGCTGGTCACCGGCAGTTACCATCACTCGAGACTCTACGCGTCATCTGAACGATTCCGTTGATGCCGGATGCAAGCTGCGAGTCAATCAAGCAGCTACCGTTCTTGCCGGGTTGTCGGCGTATGTGCTCGGCTGGTTCCGACGCATCGCCGATAACTGCCCGGTCGCTCGTGGGAACGCACCGTGCGACGGCTGCGTTGCAGCGAAAGCCCGCGCTTCAATCGTCGCTTGCTCGATAAAGCGCCTGCATCTGCGACAACGCTTCGAAGAATTGATCCTTGAGCGCTTGCGGCCCGAGGATTTTCACGTGTGCGCCGTACCCCAGCAGTTTCCGTGCGCCGTGCTCGATGGATTCGATCGGCATCAGGAACACCTTCCATCCCGGCGGTACCTCCGCGCTGCCGGTATCCTGCGACGCCGGCTCGGCCTTGACCCGCGCGTTGGCCAGCCAGGTCTCGCCGCGCGGCGACACGGCGATATGGGCAGTTAGCCGATTGAGGTCGGTTTCGTACCGGCTCATCGCGTCGCGCCAGTGCGTCGCGAGGTCGAATCGCGCGGGACGCTTGAAGCGGCGGCGCGTTGCGTCGAGTTCGAGGATATTCGCGAGCCGGAACGTGAGTGCGCCCGGCTTGCCGACCACCTTGGCAATCAGGTACCAGGCGCCGCCCTTGAGCACCAGGCCGAGCGGTTCGAGTTCGCGGCGGGACACGCTGCTCCAGCTCTGATACTTCACGTCGATACGATACGAACCCCACACCGCATCGGCGACTTCACGCAGGAATGCCGGCGTTTCCTGCGCCCGGTACCAATCCACGGTGTCGACGTGCAGCCGGCTGGCGACGCGATCGGCGTGCTCGCGTGAGCCGGGCGGCAGGCTGGCGATCATCTTCAGCCGCGCGGAAGTCGCCATACCGTCGAGGCCGAGTTCTCTCGCCGGCCCCGGCAAGCCCGCCAGAATCAGCGCATGCGCTTCTTGCTCGGTGAGCCCGGTGAGATCGGTACGCCAGCCGTCGCTCAACTGAAAGCCGCCGTTGCGGCCGCGATCGCCCCAGATCGGCACGCCGGCCGTGGAAAGCTGGTCGATGTCGCGCAGGATCGTGCGCTCGGATACTTCCAATGCTTCGGCGAGCGCCGGGGCGGTCATCCGGCCGCGCGCTTGCAGCATCATCATGATCGACAACAGGCGGCTCGCTTTCATGAGCGACACGTTACCGCAAATACCTGACATGAGGTGTCATGTTTTCGGCCTTATGCTGTGCCGCATTCCTGGTCTGTTTCATCGACGCAGGTTGCGCAGCATGACACCACAGGGGATCAAACGATGAAGATCATTTCCGGGCCGCTGAGCATGTTCGGGGCGAAGGTCGAGATTGCGGCGCACGAGAAGGGCATCGACTTCGAGCTGGTGATGGTGCCGTTCAGCCAGCAGCGCGGCTACGATCCCAGACATCCGGATGTGTTGCGCATCAACCCGAAGCGGCAGGTGCCGGTGCTGATCGACGGCGATCTGGAGCTGTTCGATTCCACGCAGATCTTCGAGTATCTCGAGGATCTGAAGCCTGATCCCGCGCTATGGCCGGCGCATCCGGCGGCGCGCGCGATCGCGCGTCAGCTCGAACACTGTAGCGACGAGATCTATTTTCCTCACGTCGTCCGGCTGATGGGGCTGGAGGGGACACCGGACGATCCGGCGGCACAGGCTGCGCGCGCCGAAGCGGCCCACAACTATCGGCGCATGGAGCGCGTGCTGGCGGATCGCGCGTTTCTGGCCGGAACGTATTCCTACGCCGACATCGCGTTCTACATGGCGCAGTTGTTCGGCGCGCGCAAGGGCGCACCGATGACGGACGAAACCCCCTGCCTGCTCGCGTGGCGTGAACGGATGACCGCACGTCCGGCGGTGCGCAAAGTCGCCGGTGCGATGGCCGGCTATCTTGCATCGATCGGGGAAGCGGTTCCCGATTTCCTTCGCGAGATCGACTAGCTGCGTTCGAGAGCGGGCAGGAGACGGCCTTCAGCCGCAGGGGCAACGGAAGGCCGCAGTGGCATTGTCGGCGTTCAGCCGCGGATGAACGCGAGCAGATCGGCGTTGATCGTCTCGGCATTGGACGTGGGCATGCCATGCGGGAAGCCCGCATACGTCTTCAACGTGCTGTTCCTCGCCAGCTTTGCCGACAGGAGACCGGTTGCGCAATCCGGGCGAGGTGTCGCCACCCGGCAAGGGCCGCCGCACGACCGCCAAATGATCCGACGCCGGCGCGACGAGCGCCTGCCGGTTGCCCGGACGCAATCCGACGTGCCCCTCTACTCGGGGCCTTGACCTTAAAGTTGACTTAAATCTTAGAGTGCTTGCTGACGGCGGTGAGTCAGCGGGCATCGGGTGTTGCCTGCCACGGTCGATCATCGACGAGAGGCGACGAACATGGACAGGCGGTTTACACAGGTCGAATTCGGTCCACACAAGATTGACGTGCCGGAAGGCGGGTATTACGACCGGTTCCGGATGAACCCTGACCTCGACGAGGTGGCGCGCGATCCCGCGGCGGGGAACATCGATTTTTTCCGTCGGATTCCGAAGCGTCAGGTTGCGTCGAGGGTCGGCCCGACCTGGGCGCCGAATTTCTACTACCGTTCCAGCAGCATTCAGCTGCTGTTCCTTGCGCCGCTCGAACGCCTGCGGACCACGCTGCCGGTGCCGCTCGAGCCGCTACGCGCGCTCCCCGGGTACGGGCTGGTCGCGCTGACCTTCTTCTCGTATTCGGTGTGCGACAACGATCCGTATGACGAAGTGTCGGTCGCGGTGGTGATCCGGCGGCCCGGCGCGACGGGGTCGCACGCGCTCGAACTGATCGACTCGATGCGGCGCCGGAGCTTCTTCGCGCACGTGCTGGCGCTGCCGGTCACCACGGAAATCGCGCGGGTGCGCGGCGTGCACGGCTATCAGCTGCCCAAGTGGCTCGCCGACATCGACGTGAACCTCGGCGCCACCGCCAGCGCCCGCATTGCCGGCCCGGGCGGGCGGCCGGACCTGAGCCTGAGCGTGCCGATGCCCGAGCTGACCGACGTCGCGTCGCAGTCGCACATGGGCACGTCGACGATGATCAATCGCATCGACGGCGAATGGCACCAGACATTAGTGCAGACGAATGCGCTATCGTTCGCCCAGCGCCTGCTGCCGCGCAA
The DNA here is from genome assembly GCF_017104665.1 of Burkholderia sp. Se-20378. Taxonomy (NCBI): domain Bacteria; kingdom Pseudomonadati; phylum Pseudomonadota; class Betaproteobacteria; order Burkholderiales; family Burkholderiaceae; genus Burkholderia; species Burkholderia sp. Se-20378. Next base: position 33,750 of record NZ_JAAGPG010000004.1, read on the forward strand.
CGTCGAGCTCGTGCGGCACGGCGGTCCGTTGAGCCAGTTGCTCGACGGGCTGGGCGCGTCCACCATCCTGCGTCTCGACGTGGTGAAGGACGCGCAACTGGTGCTGAACCTGCCGACCCCGTTGAAGGCCTTCGATGAACCCGGAAAGCAACACTGACGCCACGCAACGCCGCGGCACGCCCGCGCGAAGGAATCGCCCATGACCCGGCCGACCCACGATCTCGTCGTATTTGGCGCCACCAGTTTCGTCGGGCAGATTCTCGCCCGCTACCTGTCCGAGTACCTGTCGGGCTCCGCAGAGACACTGCGCTGGGCCATCGCCGGCCGCTCCGAAGCCAAGCTCAGGCAGGTACGGGATTCGCTGGGCGCGGCCGGGCAGTCGGTGCCGATCATCGTTGCCGACGCAGCCGACGAAGCGCAGCTTCGCGCGCTCTGCGCGCAAACGCGGGTGGTCGTGTCCACCGTCGGCCCCTACGCGCTTTACGGGGAACCGCTGGTCAGGGTCTGCGCGGAAACCGGCACCGACTACTGCGACCTCACCGGCGAGACGCAGTGGATCAAGCGGATGATCGACAAGTACGAGCCCGCGGCCCGGCAATCCGGCGCGCGCATCGTCCATTGCTGCGGCTTCGATTCGGTGCCGTCGGACATGGGCGTGTTCTTCCTGCAGCAGCAGGCGCGGCAGCAGTGGGGCCTGCCGGCCGCGCAGGTGAAGATGCGGGTGAAAACGCTGAAGGGCGGCGCGTCGGGCGGCACGGTGGCGAGCGTGATCAACGTCGTCCGGGAAGCGGCAGCCGATCCCGCGTTGCGCCGGGAACTGCTCGATCCGTATTCGCTGTGCCCGAAGGGGCATGGCTTCACGGCACGTCAGCATGCGGTGCGATCCGCCGCATTCGATCGCGATTTCGATGCGTGGATCGCCCCCTTCGTGATGGCGGCGGTGAACGAGCGGGTCGTGCATCGCTCCAATGCGCTTGCCGGAGACGCGTACGGCAGCCGCTTCACGTATGACGAAGCGGTGATGACGGGCACGGGCCTCAAGGGCCGCCTGACCGCGGTGACGATGGTGGCCGGCCTTGGCGCGTTCATGGTGGGTGTCCTCGTCAAGCCGGTGCGCAGCCTGATGGAGCGCTTCCTGCTGCCGAAGCCCGGCGAGGGGCCGAGCCCCGCGGCGCAGCTGGCCGGCCGCTACGATCTGCGCTTCTTCGGCCGTACCGACGACGGAAAGACCTTGCGCGTGAAAGTCACCGGCGACCGCGATCCGGGCTACGGCTCCACCGGCAAGATGCTCGGCCAGGCCGCGATCAGTCTCGCTCTGGATTGCGCGGGCGACGGCGTCAAGACCGGCCGCGGCGGCGGCTTCTGGACGCCCGCGACGATGTTCGACGCGCGCTACATCGAGCGGCTGGTTCGCCATGCGGGGCTGCGTTTCGAGGTGATTTGAGCGCGCGCCGTCCGCTCGCCATTCGACGGGAAGCCGATAAAGATCGGATTGCGAATCAACATCGGGAGACAGCTGACAATCACGACGGGGCTGATGGCCGGACCGATCCGGCCAGGGAGTATCGGAACATGAAGATCGGGGAACTGGCGGAACGCACCGGCCTGACTCCTTCGCGCATCCGCTTTTACGAACGCATCGGTCTGTTGACGCTCGTCGAACGCGCAGCGAACGGCTATCGCACGTATCCGCAGGAAGCGGTGACGGTGCTCGATCTGATCACGGCCGCGCAGAAGGCGGATTTCAGTCTCGACGAGATTCGCACGATGATGCCGGCCGACCTCGCGCAGTGGCCCTGCGATGCGTTGCTGGAGGCACTCTGCCGCAAGGTGCAGGACATCGAGGCGCTGGAGGCGCGGCTCGCGCGAAGCAAGGCGCAGGTCATGTCGCTGATCGCCGAGATCGCCGCGAAGCCGGAGTCGGTCGATTGTGCGACCCATGCGAAGCGATTGCTGGCGCGGATTCCGCCGGGGAATGCAGTGGATGAGGGTGGCGGTGAGGTGACGACCGCCGCCGCCGTCGATCGTGATGAAGCGGTTGTGCGCCGGTCGACCCGCGCTTAGGCGGCGCGCCGGCGTATCACGTCACAGCAACGCGACGACCTGTTCCGCGGTCGCCTTCGCCGATTGCGGATTCTGGCCGGTCACGAGTCGGCCGTCGACGACGACGTTCGACGTGAACGGCAGCAGCGCCTTCTCGTAGCGCGCGCCACGCTCCTGCATCTGCTGCTCGACGTTGTAGGGCACCTTCTTCGCGACGCCGGCCAGGATTTCCTCCACCCACGAGTAGCCGGTGATCCGGCGTCCGGCAACCAGCAGCGAGCCGTCCGACAGCGTCGTGTTCAGCAGCCCGCAGTAGCCGTGACAGACCGACGACACGATGCCGCCGCGCTCGTAGATCTCGCGCGTGAGCCGCTGCAGCCCCGCATCGTCCGGGTAGTCCCACATCACCGCATGGCCGCCGGTGAAGTAGATCGCATCGAAATCGGCCGGATCGATCTCGTCGGGGCGCGCGGTGCTGGCCAGCAGCGCCGCGTTGGCCTGGTCGGCGCGCCACGCTTTCGCGGCGGCGTCGGCATGCGGCCATTTGAGCGAGCGCGGCTCCAGCGGCGACTCGCCGCCCTTGGGGCTCACGAGCCGCTGCTCATAGCCTTTCGCCGCGAAGATGTGATGGGCGTGGGTCAGCTCGGACAGCCACAGGCCGGTCGGTTGCGACGGATCGGCGTAATGCGCGACGTTGCTGACCACGTGAAGGATGCGCTTGCTCATGATGCGGTTTCCCTTTCATCGGCCACGGGCGGGCGTCTGTGACGCACCGCCGGATTGTCGGATGGCAGTCCCCATACCCATGACCTCGATACGCTGCCGAGGCAAACCATAACCTTTAAGCAAAGTTGAAGGTCAAGGCCCTTTCGTTTTCGCTGCCCGCGCAGGGGCCGCAGGCAGCACGAGGCCGTCCAGCAAGGTGGTCAGCGCATCTTCGATCGCGTGATCGCCGACCTTCTCGCGCACCAGCCGCCCGTCGATCGCCAGCATCGTCAGGCCATGCAGATGCGCCCAGCAGGCGGTCGCCTGGCCGAGCGCCGGGCGCGGACGGATCGTGCCGGCGTGCTGGCCGTGTTCCAGGATGTCGACGACCAGCAGGAACGGCGCCTGCACGCGCGGATCGAGATGGATGTCCGTGGGCTCCCCGGCATCCGCGGCAAACATCAGTCGATAGAGATCCGGGTTGCGCTGGCCGAACGCGAGATGGGCGTAAGCGAGCGCGAGCAGTACGTCTGGGGCGTCCGCCGCGGGATCGACGGACGCGGTGAGGTCTTCGTGCAGCCGATCGAAGCCGATCAGCGCGAGCTCGTGCAGCAACGCGGCCTTGTCCGGGAAATGCCGGTAGGGCGCCGAGTGACTGACGTTCGCGCGCCGCGCGATTTCGCGCAGCGTGAACTGCCAGCCCTGTTGCTCCTGCAGCGTGTCGAGCGCCGTTTCGATGATCGCGCGACGCAGATCCCCGTGGTGATAAGCCTTTTGCCCGGCGTCCGCATCCACATCCGACGACATCGCGTTGCTCCTATGTTGACAGGGAACACATTGTGGTCCTATGATCCGCCGCATGCAAGTTGACAGTGTCTACATCGACACAACCTCGTGAGGTGCACCATGGCCGTTTCCGCAGAATCCAGCTCGAGCTTCGACCCGGCGGTGTTGCTGTCCCGCCAGCGCAACGCGTTCGTCAGCGAGGGGCCGCCGAGCGTGCAGCAGCGCAAGGCCCGGCTCGCGCGGCTGCGCGCCGTGGTGCTCGCGTATCGCCGCGAAGTGGAGGAGGCGATCAGCGCCGATTTCGGGCATCGTTCGCGACACGAGACCGCGATCATGGAACTGGTCGGCGTGGTCCAGGCGATCGACTACCTGACGCGCAACCTGCGCCGCTTCACGAAGCCGCAGCGCCGGCACGTCGGGCTCCTTTATCGGGCCGGGCAGGCGCACATCGAATACCAGCCGCTGGGTGTGATCGGCGTGATGGCGCCGTGGAATTACCCGTTCGCGCTCACGCTCATTCCGCTGGCCACCGCGCTGGCCGCGGGCAACCGCGCGATGCTCAAGCCGTCGGAACTGACGCCGCGCACCAGCGAAGTGATGCGCCGGATGCTCGCGGAAACCTTCCCGAGCGAAGAAGTCGCGGTCGTGCTTGGCGGCCCGGAAGTCGGCGCCGCCTTCAGCGGCTTGCCGTTCGACCATCTGCTGTTCACCGGCAGCACGCAGGTGGGCCGCAAGGTCATGAAGGCGGCCAGCGACAATCTGGTGCCGGTGACGCTCGAACTCGGCGGCAAGAGCCCGGCGATCGTCGCGAGAGGGCATGTCGATGGCCGGACGATGTCCAGCATCGTGTTCGGCAAGCTGTCGAACGCCGGGCAGACCTGCGTCGCGCCCGACTATGCGCTTGTGCATGAAGACGACCTCGACGCGTTCGTTGCGCAATACGATGCGGCCGTCGCGCGCTTCTACCCAGACGGGCCGACCAGCCCGGATTACACGTCGATCGTCAGCGACCGGCATTTCGATCGCCTGAAAGGTCTTGTCGACGAAGCGCGCAGCAAGGGCGCACGCGTGATCGAGGCGGGCGTGAACCCGCGGCAGGCGGCCACCCGCAAGCGGACGCTCGCGCCCACGCTGATCGTCGGGGCCGGCGACGATACCACCGTGATGCAGGAAGAGATCTTCGGGCCGATCCTGCCGGTGCGCACGTATCGCACGATCGACGAAGTCGTCGACTACGTGAATGCGCGTCCGCGGCCGCTCGCGCTGTATTACTTCGGCGCGCAGGACAGCGACTGCGAATCGTTGCTGAAGCGCACCACGTCGGGCAACGTCGGCATCAACAACACGCTCCTGCATGTCGCGCAGGAAGACTTGCCGTTCGGCGGCGTCGGTCCGAGCGGGATGGGCGCGTATCACGGCATCGAGGGATTCCGCGCGATGAGCCATGCCAAGGGCGTGTTCGTGCTGGGGCGCTGGAACCTGCCGAGCCTGCTGCGCGCGCCGTTCGGCAAGCTCGCGGATCTGTCGCTGGCGGCATTGCTCGGGCGCAGCCGGGAACCGGAGGGCGTGCGCGCGGGATTGAGCGCGAAACGCTGAGGCCGACGACGCACCGCGACGGGCGCGCGGCTGTTTCGTCAGCAGCGCGCCGTTGTGGTCGGTCGAACGGGAATGCATCGGTGAGCGCCTGGATCGACCCTCGACCGTGAAGGACGCCCGCTAAGGCCTGCTGCGCGTGCCGGCCCCGTTGCGAATGGCGGTTTCATCGACAATCGTCGCGGCGAATTCGACGGCGGCCGGCATCTCCGCGTCGTGCATCATCACGAATTCCATTTCCGGCAGCGCCGGCAAGCCTTCGGACACGCCCAGCTCGCGGAGCGTGTCGTCGATCGCGCTGCGCGGCACCGGCGCGATCGCGATGCCGGCGCGTGCAATCGTCCGGATGCCCGTGACGCTCGGGCTTTCGCAGGCGATGCGATAGCGCATGCCAGCGAGTGCGAGCGCCTTGATGGCAGCGCCCCGGTACGGGCACGGATCGGGGAAGCACGCGAGCGGCACGTCGCCTTCCGGCAGCGGCTCATGGCGCGCGAACGCCCAGACGAGCGGTTCTCGCCACAACGTCGCGCCCTGGCCCATGTGCGCGCACCGGCTGCCGATCACGAGATCGAATTCGCCGTCAGCGTGCCGTCGAAACAGGCTGTCGCCGACGTCGACCGTCAGGTTCAGCCGCAAGCCGCGCCGCGCGACGCCATGGCGGCGCATCACGTCGGGAAGCCAGCCTCCCGCAACCTCCTCCGAGGCGCCGATGCGCAGCGTGACATCGACTGCGTTGCCGGCGCCCAGCCTCGTCCTCGCTTCCTCGCTCAGATTGAGCATCGCGCGCGCGTAGCCGAGCAGCATCTGGCCATGCTCGGTGAGCGATACGCTGCGTGTATTGCGCACGAGCAGCGCCCGGCCGACCTGCTCCTCGAGACGAACGATCTGGGCGCTGACCGCGGATTGGCTGAGATTCAGCCTCCGACCTGCGCCGGTAAAGCTCCGCACGTCGGCGACGGCGACAAACGTATGAAGCAGCGACGTGTCGAGGGGCGGGGTCATTGATCACCAATCCGGGTTAATTTAATCAATTCATATCGTTTCCGGATTATAGGTCGATCCGATAGGCTGGGAAGTGCAGTGGGCGACCGCGCATCCCGCGCGTCGCCGTCACTTTCGGCAAGGACCGTTTTCATGACACGCGTGCTCTATATCGAAGGCTCACCCAACAAGGACTATTCGGCATCCATCGACGTGTGCAATGCCTTTCTCGACGCGTATAAGCACGCTCATCCCGATCACGAGATACAGAAGCTCGACATCTGGAACCTGGCGATACCCGAATTCGACGAAGCCGCGCTGGCCGCTAAATATGCGGGACTGAGCGGCAAGGCGTTGACGCCGTCTCAGGCGACGGCATGGCAACGGATCGAGCAGCTCGCGGCGCCGTTCCACGAAGCGGACAAGTTGCTGTTCGGCGTGCCGCTGTGGAATTTCAGTATTCCGTACAAACTCAAGCACCTGATCGATGTGATCTCGCAGAAGGACGTGCTGTTCACGTTCGACGGCGCAGGTTTCGCCGGCAAGCTGGCCGGGAAAAAGGCGGCGGTGGTCTACGCGCGCGGGCTCGGTTATCAGTCACCGGGCTCGTTTACGCCGGCGGCCGAGTTCGATCTTCAGCGCCCGTACATGGAGACCTGGCTCAGGTTCGTGGGCGTGAAGGACGTCACGGGCATCGTCGTCGAGCGCACGTTGTTCGGCCCCGACGGAACGGTCGATCGCAGTCGCGCGATCGACGAAGCCCGCACGATCGCGCGAACGTTCTGACGCTGCCGAACGGAGCAACCGGCGGTGCATTCGGCGTGCCAGCGAAGCGCGCCCGCCCGTTGCATCGGCACGCGGCGCGGTGGCCGGACTCAGCGCCCGCCGCGCGCGATGGCAAGCGCGACGCCGAAGCCCACGAGCAGGCAGCCGAAGGTGCGGTCGATCCAGTGCCGCAGCGCCAGCAGGCGGTCACGGACGGCCGTCGCGGAGAAGCACAGGGCCACCAGGCTGAACCAGCCGGCATGGGCGACCGCGATGAACGCGCCGTAGCCGATCTGCACGATCAACGGCGTGTCGGGCCGCACGGCCTGCATGAACAGGCTGACGATGAACACCGTGGTCTTGGGGTTCAGCGCATTGGTCAGGAAGCCGGTGCGCAGCGCGGCCAGGTCGGACAACGGTGCGACCCGCGTGTCGGGCTGCCCGTTGCCGGCCTTCGTCATGAGCATCTTCACGCCCAGGTAGATCAGGTAGATCGCACCGACCAGCTTGACGGCATTGAACAGCCACAGCGACTGGCGGATCAGCAGGCCGACGCCCAGCAGCGTGTAGCTCACGTGCACCGTCACGCCGAGCCCGATACCGAGCGCGGTGAGCACGCCGGAGCGGCGCGACAGCATCAGGCTGTTGCGCGTGACCATCGCGAAGTCCGGCCCCGGGCTGATCACGGCCAGCAGCGTGATGGTGACTACAACTATCAGTTCGGTCATCGTGTTGTCCTTGCGATTGATGGCTTGATGGCGCAATCTTATGGGTCATGTTCGATCGGGAAAAGCGATGATTTCTGACCAGGATGGTGAGTTTGACTCACAATCCGTTCGCGCCAACCTGCCCTCGCTGATGGCGTTGCGCTGCTTCGAGGCGGCGGCGCGTCACGAGAATTTCAGCCGTGCCGCCGACGAGCTGTGCCTGACCCATGGCGCGGTCAGCCGCGCGGTGCGATTGCTCGAGGATGACCTGGGCGTGGCGCTGTTCGAGCGGCGCAGCCGTCGGGTGTTCCTGACCGACGCGGGCCGCAAGCTGGCGCAGGCCGTCCATGACGGGTTGGGGCTGATGCGTCACGCCGCGCAGGAATTGCGCACCGAGGCTGCCCGGGCGCGGCGCTGGGTTCTGTCTTGCGAACCGACGCTGCTGATGCGCTGGCTGATTCCGCGCTGGCCGGATTTTCAGGCGCGGCATGCGGGCGTCGACATTCACCTGGCTGCGGCGGGCGGCCCGTTTTCATTCGACAGCGGCATCGACATGGCGATTCGGCGCAACGACTTTGCGTGGCCAGCGGGCTATCACGCGGAGCGGCTGTTCGCAGAGAAGGTGGGGCCGGTCTGCCGGCCGGATAAGGTCGATGCGTGGTTTTCCGCGCGCCGTGGTGATCGTTCGTTGAAGGCGGGCGTGCCGCAATTGCACACGCGGACACGGCCGGACGCGTGGAAGGAATGGGCGGCGGCGGCGAATCAGCCGGCCGCGGGCGGACGCGGGCAGAGGTTCGACCATTTCTATTTCAGTCTGCAGGCGGCGGTTGCGGGGCTCGGTGTCGCCATCGGCCCGTGGCATCTCGTTCGCGATGATATTGAAAGCGGTGTGCTGGTCGCGCCGATGGGGTTCGTCGAGGACGGCTCGCATTACGCCTTGTTGACACCGGAGCAGGTGGTGGCCGGGAGCGCGCAGGCGGATGTGCTGGGGTGGTTGAGGGCGGTGGTTTGAGGGTTCGCGTCAGTGGGCAGAGGGGTGGTTGACGTCGCGCGCCCCCATCGAAGGGGCGTGGTGAAGACGGGCGCAGGTATCGCGATCGGCCCCTGCGCCCGGTATCGCAGGCCACGGTGATGGCCGTCGCTACTGCCTCGAATCCGGCGCGAAGGTCTTGCCCGTCACGTCCGCGATGAAATCGATGGCCGCGCGAATCGACGGCGAATGCCTGAGATCGGCGTGCACGACCAGCCAGATTTCGCGGGAGTACGGTTCTGCGTCGAACGGCAAGCGCTGCAACCCGGGATCGCCGTCGCCCATGAACACGGGCAGACCCGCCACGCCGATTCCGGTACGGGCCGCTACCAGCTGTGTCGTGATGTCGCTGACTTCGCACGCGATGCGGCGACCTCGCGCGATCGACTCGAGCCACTTCTGATGCGGCATTTCCGCGAATTGCGCGTCGTAGCAGATGAAGGCCCAATCGTCGGGCGTCGACACGTGCGCATAGTCGCGACTCGCATAGAGCCCGAAAGCCATCTCGCCCAGCTTGCGCGTCACGTTTTGCGGCTCCTCGGGGCGGAACAGGCGCACGGCGATATCCGCTTCGCGACGGGCGAGCGATACGCTTTGCGCCTGACTGGCCATCGACAGCCGAATGCCCGGATGCAGTTGCGCGAATGCATACAGATGATTCGCGTAGAAATTGTTGGCGAGCACGGGCGGCACGCTGATCGTCACGGTACCGTGCATCGGCAGGTGTTCCGTGAGCGCGAGCCGCTCGATCGCAAACGCGTGCTCCTCCATTTTCCCGGCGAACTCGAGAATCTGCCGGCCGGCGGCGGTCGGCCGGCACGCGCGCGGCAACCTGTCGATCACACGCATCTTCAATTCGGATTCGAGTGCGGCCAGGCGACGGCTGACGGTCGCGTGGTCGACATTCAACCGCCTGGCGGCTGCGGACAGACTCCCCGCTTGAGCGACGGCAACGAAGTAACGCAGGTTTTCCCAGTCGAACATCGGTGCATTTTCTCCAGGTTGCTGTGCCGTTTTGCGGAATATTCGCACAGAAGGCGATCCTCTACGCTTCAATCCTCCGAATGCGAAGGATTGCCGATGCAGACATCATCCACACATCACCCGCGGCTGGTTCAAACGGCGGCGTGCCTCGGTTATGCGGTCGTCCTGATCGACGTCAGCGTCGTCAACGTTGCGCTCGATGCGTTACGAACGGCCTTTGGCGCAGCGCTCACCGACCTGCAATGGGTCGTCAACGCGTATGCGCTCGTGTTCGCGGCGACCCTGCTGACGGCGGGTGCCCTCGGCGACCGGCTGGGTGCAAAGCGCGTGTTCATTGCCGGTTACGCGATCTTCACGCTGTCGTCGATCGGCTGCGGCATGGCGCACGCCATGGGCGCGTTGATTGCCTGGCGTCTCGTTCAGGGGATCGGCGCGGCGCTGCTGGTGCCGAACTCGCTGGCCGTGCTGCGCCTCGCATTCGACGACGCGGCAGCGCGTAGCCGTGCGATCGGTTGGTGGGGCGCCGGCGGCGGCATTGCGCTGGCTGCGGGGCCGTTGGCCGGCGGGCTGCTCATCGCTGCAGTCGGCTGGCGCAGCATTTTCCTGGTCAACGTGCCGGTCGGCATCGCCGGTATCTGGATGACGTGGCGGTTTGCGCCTGACACCAAAGTGCAGGGCGGCCGGAGCCTCGATCTTCCCGCGCAACTGACCGGTGCGTTTGCGCTGGCGGCGCTCACGTTCGCGTCGACCGAGATCAGTGCGCTGGGGTGGCGCAGTCCGGTCATCGTCAGTGCGTTCGTGGCGTGCGTTGCGTTGGGCATCGCGTTCGTCCGGCTGGAAGCACGCAATCCGGACGCGATGCTGCCGGCCGCGTTGTGGCGGGACCGGATCGTCCGCAGTTCGATCGTGATCGGCGCGATCGCGAATCTGGTTTTCTACGGCATCGTCTTTACGTTGAGCCTGCTGTTTCAGTCGATCTGGCACATGACGCCCGTGCGCACGGGTGTCGCGTTTCTGCCGATGATGGGCGTCCTGATGGTCGTGAGCATCGTTGCCGGGCGACTGACCGGCAGGCTGGGGGCACGCACGCTCGCGACGGCCGGGTTGTCGATTTCCGCGGTCGGTTATCTGGCGATGTGGCCGGCAATCGCGGCGCAATCCAACGGGTTGCTCGCGATCCCGATGCTGCTCGCCGGCAGCGGCATCGCGTTGACGATACCGACCATCACGAATGCCGCGCTCGCGGCGGTGAGCGGTGCGCAGTCCGGTGTGGCGTCGGGGTTGTTGAATACGGCGCGACAGGTGGGCGGCGTGATGGGCGTCGCGTTGTTTGGCTTCTTCGTTCGCGACGCAGGAGGCGGGGCGTTTGCTTACGGGATGGAGCGGGCGTTGATCGTTTCGGTTCTGTTGCTGGTGGTGGGTGCGGTGATGGCGTGGCGGAATCTGGGGCAGGCAGCCGAGACGATTTTTCAGGGGCGAGCGGCGAGTACGGCCACGCGCTTTTCCGACGCGGAGCGTTGAGGACCGTGACGGGGTTCGGCGCCGGGGCAGGTTTGGGGCGGTTGAGATCCGCTTCGGCTGGCTTCGGCGTGCCGTGGGCGTTGGGTGAACCTTCGGCAGTCGATTCCCGCTCGCTCGATCTGGATGGCGTGTCGTCAAGCGCACGCCCGACCTTTGCGATTCCCGACTCTCAGGCGTCGCGCTCGCGCAGCATCCAGCGCGTCAGTTCTCGAATCTGATCGATCGTGACGCGCTCGTGCAGGATCAGCGTGCGTAGATAAACGGCGCCGATCAGGCAATGAAGCAGGGGCATCGGATCCGCCCCCTGCGGCCATTCGCCCATTTTTGTGGCGCGGTCGAAAATCGGCTGAACCGCCGAAAAGCGGTTCGTCCACAACCTGCGCAGTTCGTCCGCCACGGCCGCATCGTTGTACGTGGCCAGCACGAACTGAATGGCAGACCGGCCCACGCCCGTTCGCAAGTAGCGCGCGGTTGCCGACAGCAGCGCGACGAGATCCGCGTGAAGCGAGCCCCGATCCGGTATCGCGATGTGCTCGGCAAAAAGCTCGAAGGCGGCCTCCATCATCAGCCCTTCCTTGCTCTTCCAGCGGCGATAGATCGAACTCTCATGCACGCCCGCGAGCGCAGCGATCGCGCCGATGTTGAGCCCCTCGAAGCCCGCTTCCTGCAATTGGGCAATCGTGGCGGAGATCACGGCTTCACGGACGCGTGCGCTGCGGCCGCCAAGGCGGCGACGGGGCGACGGCGATTCTGGTTCGTCTGACTTTGGCATGAGCGGATTTTACACATCGTCGCCTCGACTGCCCGCGTCGCCACGGCAGTCCGACCACGAGCACGACCCTGAGCGATGGCCGACGGGCATGCGGTAAACACTAACGCAAGTTTACTTGCGTTAGTGGCGCGAGTCGGGAAACATGGCAACTCGTTCACCAGCGCAACGGAGGTTCAAGTGAAAGCAGTGTCGTTTTTCAAGTCGGGTGCAGAGGTAGCCAGCGAGGACATCCTCAGAATGGAGGTTAAAAGGGCGCGTTACATGATGGCCTTGCTCATGGAGAAACTGGGGGCGGACGGCATGGTCAGCCTGTTCGCGAAGGAGATCGCGGAGCACGAATCGAACGAGAAGGATTGGTCGCTGCGCGCGAATGGTCGCTTCAGTTCGTCCGTTGCCGAAGCGCACGTCGCGGTGGGGACCAGTGCCGAATTCGTGAGCTGGTTCTGGGAGGGGTATGGCGGGTCGAACAGCCCGGCAATGCTCCGTGCTCACCCCGAGCATCTCGGTGCACTGCCGCTCCCGGACGGGCGTGTCGGCATTCTGGAAGTACCGGGCCATAGCAAGTCGCCGGCCCTCCTGAGGTTCCGCCATCTGGATGACTGGAGTGGTATCCCGATCGAACTGGCGCCCGATATGCCGCATCGCATGATGGGGCGCGTCGAGACACCCGACGGTGTGACCGTGGGTTACTTGCTGCACCAATTCAGGGACACGCTGCCGGGGTTCGATGCGCGGCTGGAGATCTTCTGGCCGTCGACCGCGCCGGAAGAACTCGTTCACGGACACTCGGACCACCTGATGGTCGAGTGGTGCAACTGGTTCGAGCTGTACGCCCTCTCGCGGACGCAAGCCAACGACTTGATGTCGCTGGCGCTTTCCGTGAATACGTAACGACCCCATCGGTTCGCGTACTTCGAGCGGGCAAGTGCGGCGCCGGGCTGCTGGTGCGGGGCATCAAGCAGCAACGGAAGCACGCTGACGCTGCGCCACGTCACCGATGCCGTGAACCGATTGCGGCCGATGCGCGCACGCAATTTGCGATCCGATTCGTTGGCGGCGTCGCAAGCGGCATCGATTCCGGGCCCGGCGCAACTCAAGCAAAGCCGTCCGTCCGGCGTGCATGCCTGGCAGCACTGAGGAAAGAAGCCGAAGCGGCTATCGGCCCAACTTCATTTGATCGCCATAAGCCGAGCGCCGCATGCAGTCCGATCCTCGTTAATTATTTTGTAGTCCTGCATGACTGGAGGAGACATAAAAACGTGAGCAAGATGCAAACAATCCGTCCGATGCTGCTGATCCCTGTCTCGGTCGCCGCATTGGGTCTGCCGTCACAAGCGCATGCGCAAAGTCACGTCACGCTGTACGGTGTCGTGGATTCCGGTGTGATGTACACGAGCCGGTCCTTCGACGCTGGAACGGGTGCCAGTGGCCCGCATCAGGTATCGGCAACGGACGGCGCGATGTCGGGGTCGCTCTTTGGTATCACCGGTGTCGAGGAGTTGGGCGCCGGTACGAAGGCGATCTTTACACTGGAAAGCGGCTTTACGACGAACAATGGGGCGCTGGGCAACTCGAACGGGAATTTCTTCGGACGACAAGCCTTCGTTGGTCTGTCCGGGCGCTACGGTACCGTCAAGGCCGGTCTGCAATACTCGCCGTTCGGACTCGCGATCGTCGACACGGACGCACGGCATGCGGCGTTTTTCGGAAGTCAGGCCGGCATTTACATGGGCAATTTTTTCGCGACCGGCATTTTCGTCGCGAATGCCGTGTCCTATACGAGCCCGACGATCGCCGGCATACAGGCGAGTGCATTGCTTGCGCTGGGTGGCGATCCGAACGGATTTCAGGCGGGGCGCCAGTATGCGGCTCGCGTCAGGTACGAATGGAAAGACCTGGTCGTGAACGCGGCTCTCTTCAGTGGAAATCCCGGTGGATCAGCCAGCGTTTCCACTCCCTTTCCATCAACGATCGAATTCAGCGGACGAACGATCGGCGCGAGCTATACGTGGGGCGGCGCGACACTGAAGGGATCGTACACAAGCTACAAGATCGCCGGCTCCTTCAACGAGAAAGTCTACGCTGCGGGTGGCGAATATCTGATCACGCCGTCACTGTCCACTGACCTGGGCGTTTGGTACATGCGGGACAGCAACGACTCGGCGAACCATTCGTTGCTGGCGTCTGCCGGGCTGCACTACTTTCTGTCGAAGCGTACGACCTTGTATGGCTCCGCCGCATGCGTGAACAACCACGGGTTGATGCACACCGGATTCACGGTGAATGGCGCGCTGTACGAGCCAACCGGCAGCAGTGTGGGCGTCGTCGCTGGTGTTCGTCACCTCTTCTAGCGCATCCGAAAAACACATGCCGTGAAATCGCCGCCAGCAAAAAGCGCTGGCGGCGATTTCACGAATGCGTCCTGGCATTGGGGTGCGGCGTGCAAGCACGGTGTGCGGACGCCGCGAGTCGATCGACGGGGCGCTTCAACGCGCGAGGACCACACTCATGATCCTCGCGTTGTCTCAGGGGGCGATTGCGAAATGACTTGCGGTCATTGCGCGCTTTCCGCGGACGATACCGGCAATACGGTTCCATGGTTGGTGCCGAAACCGATTCGTGTAAAACCATCGCGTTCGCACCAGCCCCGGAAAATGACGGTATCGCCGTCGTCGAGGAACGAGCGGCTTTCGCCATTGCCGATATCGACGGGTTGCGTGCCCCCGGCCGTGAGTTCGATCAACGCACCGGCTTCGCCCGACGACGGGCCCGAGATGGTGCCGCTTCCCAGCAGGTCACCGGGCTGGAGGTTGCAGCCGCCCATCGTGTGGTGCGCGATCATCTGCCCCAACGTCCAGTATTGATGCCGGAAACTGGTGTGCGTCAACGTGCGCGGCTGGCGTCCTTGCGCGTGCTGGCGCGCGCTGAGGATCGACGCCTCGAGCTGGATGTCGAACGCACCGGCCGCGCTGTTGTTGTCGGAGGACAGGTAATCGAGCGGCTGCGGGCGTTCGGCGACGCGTGACCAGGTGGTGCGGTACGGCAGCAATGCTTCGAGGGTGACCAGCCAGGGCGATATCGTCGTCGCGAAATTCTTCGCGAGGAATGGCCCGAGCGGCTGCATTTCCCACGACTGGATGTCGCGCGCGGACCAGTCGTTCAGCAGGCAGAGCCCGAAAATATGCCGTTGAGCATCACGCAGCGGGATGGAATGACCGCGCGGATTGCCGACCCCCATCACCGCGCCCAGTTCCAGCTCGTAGTCGAGCCGGCGACAGGCGTCGTGAACGGGCGGGGCGGACGGATCCGGGCGGTATTGCCCCATTTGCCGGTAGCCCTCCTGACCGCTGACCCCGATCGACGACACGCGGCCCTGATAGGCGATGGGCAACCAGTCGAAATTCGGGCTGATCGCCATGCCGAGCGGGCGGCTGCAGTTCACCGCATGATCGAGCGAGGTGTAGAAGTCGGTGTAGTCGCCGATACGCACGGGCACGGTGTACTCGGCTTCCGCTTGCGATAGCAGTGTCTTCCGTACGGCCGGCTCATGTGGACTGCCGGCCCGCAGCAGGTCGAAGAGTGCGTGGCGCAGTGCCTGCCAGGCAGTCGGCCCCATCTCGAGCAGCGCATTCAGTGTGGTTGCCGCGGCCGCTCGCACGGCGTCGAGTGCCAGGCCGTCCATGCAGCCCGCCTGCTGTAACGCAGCGAGGTCGACGATCTGGTCGCCGATCGCGATCCCGCCGCGCCAGGTTTCGTCGCCACCCCGGCGGCGAAACACGCCGAGTGGCAAATTCTGCAACGGAAAGTCGGTCCCCGCCACGTTGGCCGCTTCCAGCCAACTGCGTTGCGTGACGTCATGTGTGTGATTCAGTTCCATTGAGGTTCCTCGCCTATACGGTTGGATGCAGGTCGCGCGCTGTTGCATTGAGGGCGTCGTCGAAAATCGCGACCGCGCGAGTCCAGCCAGCGGAGGCGCCCCGGATTTTGTGCGGGAAGCACGAGATGAAGAAGCCGTGAGGCGGCAGCACCTCGAGATTGTGGAGTTTTTCCAGGTGGCAATAACCGATCTTGCGGCCGGCCTTGTGCCCTTCCCAGATCAGCGACGCATCACGCGTTTCGGCATACTTTTTCGCGGTATGGGTGAAGGGCGCGTCCCAGCTCCACGCGTCGGTGCCAGTCAGGCGCACACCTCGTTCGAGCAGGTACATGGTCGCGTCGAAGCCCATGCCGCAACCCGAGGAAACATAGTCGGGTTGTCCATAGCGCTGGCCTGCACGCGTGTTGACGACGACGATTTCAAGCGGCTTGAGCTCGTGGCCGATGCGCGCAAGCTCGGCTTCGACGTCGGCAGCGGTCACGACGTAGCCATCGTCGAAGCCGGTGAAATCAAGCTTCACGCCGGGCTGGAAACACCAATCGAGCGGGACTTCGTCGATCGTTGTCGAACGCTCCCGCTCGCCCTTCGAATCGTTCATCGTGCTGTGGAAGTGATAGGGCGCATCCAGATGAGTCCCGTTGTGTGTGCTCAACTGGATGTGTTCGATGGCCCAGCCTTCGCTGTCCGGCAGGTCGGTTTCCTGCAGTCCGGGAAAGAAGGCCGTCACGGCTTTGGCCGTATTCCGGTGCGTCAGATACTGAATCCTCGGGCCGTAACCCGGTGGATCGGAAATGACGTCGTTTTCCAGATAGATCGAAAGATCGACGAAGCGTCGTGTCATGTGCGGTTGCTCCTGGTTTGGGGGACTTACCACCGACGCCGCAGAGCGGCGTTCACGTTATGCAGACTGTACGATCGTACAGTCAGTATCGTGTTGGTGTAAACTGGCGCCGCGTAATGAACGGAAGGGCATGCGCGGCAATCGGGCCACAGGACAGCGGAGAAACCATGCAAGCGAAGGAAGTCACGGGAAAGGCGACCGGTGTACGGAGCGGGAAGGGCGCGCAACGGACGGTCGAGACGAGCAAGCGTGAACGGGTGCTCGACGTGGCAGAGCGATTGTTTGCCGAAGGCGGTTTCGATGGCGTTTCGATGCGGGATATTGCGGCGGCGGCCGAGGTCGGCTTACCGTTGATCGTGTATCACTTCGAGACCAAGATGGGTCTGTACCGCGCGCTGTTCGAGCGCCGCAAGACCGTGCTCGACACCCGGTTGGGTTTGCTTCGTGAACCCGTGGCTGCAGGGGAAGATCCGCTCGAGCATATCGTGCGCGCCTTCGTGCTCCCGGTGATGCAAATCCAGAATACCGAGTCCGGACTCGCGTATGCCAAACTCGTTGCGCGCGAAGCGTCCGATCCGCGCGAGGCCGAGCGCGGCATCGTTGCTGCCTATTTCGATCCGTTTGCGGCGGAGTTCATCAGCGCAATCAGGAAGACGCTGCCGGGCCATAGCGCCAACTATGCTCACTGGGCCTACTTGTTCGCGGTGGGCGCGTTGGTGATGAGCGTGTTCGACAGCCGCATCGAGCGGATCTCGGGCGGCAAGGTCAAGGCCGGCGCCCTGAAGCGCAAGGCCGAGCATCTGGTGACCTTCATTACCGCCGGGATTCGCGCTGGCGCGACCGCTGATGAGCGGACGTCGGCCGCTTGAGCGGCACCGTGTCGTCGGAGGTTGGTGGGGCGCCCGATGGTGTTGCTTTCGGTGCCATGCCGCCCAAGACAACCCATACCTTTCAAGATGTATCAGTTGCCTTCCATGAAAAATAGTGGCGACCGATGCGTGCTGCGGGAATAAATGCTGGTCGGTTCCGGTATATCGGGGGCGTCACGTCGTTCGACACATCGAACGTACAGGTGCACACCACCCAACCGACACAGAGAGACCGCCATGTCACACCCCAACCATGTCGCCTATGCGCGCTTCGCGATCGCCATGCACTGGTCGATCGCAATCTTGATCCTGTTGAACCTGTCGATCGGAATCTACATGGATACGTTTCCGCACAACTCGTCGCAGTTCAACGGCATCCTGTTCTATCACGCATCGATCGGCAGCCTGATCTTCATGCTGACCGTGCCACGCCTCGTGTGGCGTGCGACGCATACGCCGCCGCCGCTGCCGACCAGCGTTCCGGCCTGGCAGGCGCGGATCGCGGGCGTACTGCACGGCGTGCTGTACCTGCTGCTGTTTCTCGTGCCGCTGACCGGCTACGTGCACCGCCTCGCCGGCGCCCATCCGGTCAGTTTCTTCGGAATCGCACAATTGCCCGTGCTCGTCGGCCGCGACGAACCATTGCGACTCCTGACCGATGCGTTGCATCGCGCGCTAGTGCTGACGCTAGGACTATTGCTGGCCATGCACATCGCGGCCGGACTGAAACACAAGTTCGTCGATCGGGACGGTGTCGCGGAGCGGATGGGGATCTGAGCGCGACGCGGTGGTTGACGTTCACTCGAAACCGACTTACCCCCTCAAACATCAGAAGCGCTGGTTGGGTGCGTCAGTCTCTTCATTCCTTGCGGGTTCGCTGGTTGTTTTTCCAGGGGCAGCGCGCTATGCGGGCTGCCCGGCGATCCGCGATGTCCCGGAAATCGATTCGCGATGCCGTCCGCCAAGGATCGTCGTTACCGATAACGCATACTGAGCTTCCGCCTGCCAGACTTCATCGATCACTCAATGAAATGCGGCGAAGAAAAGCAGCCCGCGAATCGTTTGAGTCGTGTAGCGCTTTCCCCAAAAGCCAGGCAACAAAAAGCAGTCGCAATCAGCCGAAACCGCGTCGTGGATCCGAATACCCGATCCTCCTCTCTAAATGCTGCCATTCAATGGCGTGGAAGAAGCGTAATCCACGATGCCAACCAGAATGCTGGCTTCTCGCAGCGATTTCAGGCGCGACGCAACGTCGGGGCGGAGATCGCCTGCAGTCACCGCATAGGCGCTTCCATTCGACCCCCGATCCTTGCCTGATCGTGCATCAGCGTGGCGGCGCGGATCCCCCTGACTCTTGCGGCTGGTTCCTATTAGGGAAATCCCGGTAAGTCGCAAGGTTATCAAACGCGATTAACTTATATCAAACAAATTTTGACGACGATTTATGTTCCTGATATGGTTTTTCGCACTTGCAAAGCACGACCCGGTTGCGTTGGCGCAAGGCGAAAAGTTGGCGTACTTCGCCAGCGGCTGAACCGGACGTTCGATCGGCCTGCAATGGCGGTCGGTATTTGCAGGCCGCTTGTTGTCGCAGGTCGAGCGTGGTCCGGTTTCGTCATCGCCGACCTCGCTCGTGGGTCTGGCGCGAGCGTGGAACGTGACGATGCAGTGCTTCTTCGAAATGCCATCGAAGAAACGTTCGGTTCCGCGCGGTGATCCGCTCGAGTGTTTCGGCTTCGCGGATTCGGCACATCTGTTCGTCCGGATCCTCGTGTGCCTGCGTGTGTGCAACACGCGTTCGGGAGTCATTGCGCAGGGGGCGAGTTCGTTTGCGCGACCGGCGGTGCCGTATAGCTGGAGCGGTAACGCAAGCAAGGCAGCGGCTTTCGTCCAGGTTGGGACGCCGCGATGGTTCTAATCGAGGGAATGCAGGATAGGTCGAGATGCGAGGCGCCTCCCTGCATGTAATTTTGAGGATGACGAAATGATCGAGTCAAATATGCCGATCTGGCGAATATGACATCGGCCGTTTCAGCTTGAGACGACGCGCAGGCCGTGCGCCGTCATCTGCATTCGAATACAACAAGACGCGTTTCAAACAATCCCGAAACCACTCCTGACAGTGAAATACAGATGAAAAACAAGAACATCAAGGTCAGCGTTATCGCTGTTGCCGCCTTCGCAGCATCGTCGGCAGCAATGGCACAGTCGTCGATCACCTTGTATGGCATGCTCGATGCAGGTATCGGCTACACGTCGAACATCAACGGCCACAGTCGGTACGGCCTCGATGGCGGTGCCGCAGGTTCGAACAAGTGGGGCCTCAGGGGGACGGAAGATCTCGGCGGCGGTCTCAAGGCCATCTTCAAGATCGAAAACGGTTTCAACATCGGCACAGGCGGCATCGGCGGCCAGGGGCCGATCGGCACCACGCGTTCGCTGTTCAACCGCCAGGCCTACGTGGGCCTCTCTTCCGATCAGTACGGTACCGTGCGTTTGGGGCGCCAGCTCGACGCCGTGACGGAAATGGTTCAGGTCCTGACGGGCGACGCCATTTCGGCGTCGACCTTCTCGACCCCGGGCGACGTCGACAACAACGACAACACGACGAACCAGAACAGCGCCGTGAAGTACATTTCGCCGCTCTACCACGGCTTCCAGGCTGAAGGCGCGTACTCGTTCGGCGGCGTTGCCGGTTCGACGGGTTCGGGGCAGTCGTGGTCGGTGGCCGCGAACTACGCTCAGGGCGGCCTGACGGTTGCCGGCGGCTACTTCCGTGCTGTCAACCAGGGTGCGAACGGGTGGACGAACGCCACGGCGCAGCCGAGTTTCGGTGGCGCGCTGGGCTATCAGAGTTCGGGTTACAACGGCGGCAATGCGTTCAAGAGCGCGGGCATCGCGCAAGTCGCGACGCAATACCAGCTTGGACCGTACACGGCCGGCTTGCGCTACTCGAACGCCCAGTACCAGGGCAACGCGGGCCAGCCGTCGATCCACTTCAACGTGCTGGGTGCGCTGCTGCAGTACCAGGTCAATCCGGCGCTGTCGCTGGCGACCGGGTACACGTACGTCTACGGTTCCGCAGCCACGCCCAAGCTGGCTGCCGAGGGCCGCACGATGGCGTCGATCAACCAGGTGTCGCTGGGTGCGACGTACTCGCTGTCGAAGAGCACCGCGCTGTACGCGATGGGTGCGTACGTTCATGCCCAGGGCGCTCAGGCGTCGGCGGCTGACTTCGGCAACACCGCATCGGGCGGCAACCAGGTTCAAGTCAACATCGGCATGTACCACGGGTTCTGATCGCCGGGATGGAAGGCCGGAGTAGTGGGTGCATTACTCCGGCAAAAAAGACTTCTTCTGCTGGCAGAGCCGCGCCTCAAGCAAGTGTCGTGGGTTGAAAATTCCTTCGATTGATCGGCTTTTCTGCCGGCGTTGACGACGTGCGGCTTGACTCCACGGTCGTTACGACAATGCCGCGGCGCTCGCCGGCGCCATGGGGCTCCTGGAGTGCTCGATAGATATTCACGAGCGCCCCAAGGTCCCTTTCTCCAACGCTCAGAACTTGTGTCGCAGACCGACCCGGCCGACGAATTGGCGTTGCGTGGACGCAATGTCGTCCGCGCCGCCTGCGTACGCCATATCCAGAGCGGTGCCGCTGTTTGCGCTGATGGTGCGCTGATAGCTCGCCATCGCATAAACGTCGGTACGCTTCGTGAACGCATAGTCGAGCATCGCGCCGAAGGTGTGATATTTCGGCCGATAGGTGCCCGCTGACGTGTCGAGCGTCGCCTCGGTATAGTTGTACATCGCACCGAGCATGAGCGCGGTCGTGATCGCCCAGTTCGCGTTGACCTCGAAGTTGTCGAATTTCAGCGACGACGCGTGCTGCCCGGCAGGCACGATCGCGCCGCTGATGTACGAGTACGCGGTCGGATCGTTCAGGCTCGTATGCGTGTACACGAAGCCAAGTGTCACGCGCTTGAGCTGATAGTTGACGCCCGCGCCGTAGACGCGGTGGCGCGAGGCCACGAAACCCGCATCGTCGGTGGTCACCGCACCCAGCGCGGTGGCGCCCGGATTCGTCACGTTCAGCCATGCCGCGCCGAGCGACAGCCCGTTGACCGAATAACTCACACCAAGACTCTGCGCGTTATTGGTCGATACCTGGCCCGGCGTGTTCGAAAACGCATAGGTCGCGCCAAACTGCAATCCGCCAATATTGCTGCTGTTGAACTGCACGGCGTTGTCGAGACGGAATGAGTTGTCCGTGTTGTCGTTGTCATACGGATGCTGGAACAGGAAACCGCCCCAGTTGCCGTTCGCCGTGAGCGGGGCGAGATATTCGACAAGCGAGTCGTACTGGCGGCCGAACGTGAGCCTGCCGATATCGTCGTGCGCGATACCCGCCCACGCTTGCCGCCCGAACATGCGGCCGCCTTCCATGAGTCGCCCCGAACTGGCGTCGAAGCCGTTTTCGAGCTGGAAGACCGCCGACAGTTTGCCGCCCAGCGCTTCCGATCCCCGCAAGCCCCAGCGGCTACCTTGCGCCGCACCGCTCAGCATTTCCGTGACGCCATGACCGCGCACGTTGCTGGTGTAGTCGATGCCCTGATCGACCAATCCAAACAGCGTGACGGTGCTCTGCGCCCACGCAGGCGTGAGCGTCATGCCTGCAAGCATGCCCACGAGCAGGTGGGATTTTTTCATTGGATCTCCGGTATGTTGTTTTAAGGTGTTTCTCCGCGGAGGACGTCGGTCGTCCGCGGTGCAGTCATTTCGCGTCGGGAACGTCGCCGAGATACTGCTTTTCGAGTCGGTTGATCGTGCCGTCCCGCTTGAGGCGCGTGAGCGCCGCGTCGAGCGCCTGCAGCGTGCCGCCATCGCCCTTGCGCACGCCAATCACGCTGCTTGCGCCCTGAATCGCGGGATCGTCGATACGCGGTCCTGCCAATTCGAAGCGCGCGCCTTGCGGCTTGCCAAGAAAACCGAGCTTCGCCGCCGATCCGAGCACGACCGTCGCGTCGAGTCTGCCGTTGACGAGATCGGCGTAAATGCTCTCCTGATCCGGGTACTCCTGGATGAGTACGTGATGCGGCGCCCAGTTGGCTTTCGCGAATGCGGCCTGCGTGGAGCCTTGCAGCACGCCTACGCGTTTGCCGGCCAGCGACGTTACGTCCGGCATGAGATGACTGCCGCGAGCCGCGACAAGGCGAATATCCGCGGGGTAGACAGGCTGCGTGAAATCCATCACCGCGCGACGGGCCGCGGTCGGTGCGAGCGAGGCGTTGATGGCGTCGAACTTGCGTGATTGCAGCCCCGCGATCAGACCGTCGAAACTGATTTCGACCCACACGCACTTCACGTTGGCCGCCGCGCAGATTGCATTGCCGATATCGATGTCGAGACCGGCCAGTTTTCCGTCGGGCTGCTTGTATTCGTAGGGCGGATAGCTCGGATCGGTCCCGAAGCGCAAGGTGGCGGCCGAAGCGCTACCACACATGAAGGCCGCGGCAGCACAGATGATCGCGGTGCGCAGCGCAGGCGAATTGAGGTGTTTCATCGAATTGTCCTTGATCGTGTTGACGTCGGGCGGTCAAGCCGCGAAGCGCGCGTGGGCGAGTTCAACGAAGAAGCGCACGCCGAGCGGCAGCACGTCGTCGTTGAAATCGAATTCGGGGTGATGGCAATAGACGCCGCCTTGTCCCAGCAGCGCATACGCACCGGGGCGGCGGAGCAGGAATTCGGAGAAGTCCTCGGAGCCGTTGAGCGGCGGGAATTCGCGCAGCACGTTTTCCGCGCCGAAAATGCCGGTGGCGACGCGCGCTGCCGCTTCGGCCTGTTCGCGATGATTCACGGTCGCGGGCGAGCTGTTGCGAAACTCGACGGCAATGTCGCATTCGCTGAGCGTCGCGATGCCCGCACAGATTGTGCCGATGCGCGACTTGGCGAGTGCACGCACGGTTTCGTCGAAGGCACGCAATGTGCCCGTCAATTCAGCGTGCGACGGGATCACGTTGGGCGCGCTGCCCGCATGCACGCTGCCGATGCTCAGCACGGCCGTGGCGCTCGGTTCGATCGAACGGCTGACGACGGTCTGCAGCGCGCAGATCAGTTGCCCCGCGGCCATTACCGGATCGCGAGTCTTTTCGGGCACCGATCCATGTCCGCCTACACCATCGATGCGAATCACGACTTCGTCGCACGAGGCCAGCATCGCGCCGTCAAGCACGCCGAAAGTGCCGGGCGCGAAATGAGGCGCATTGTGCAGCGCGTAGATTTCGTCATACCCAAAGCGTGTTTCCAGGCCGTCCGCGAGCATCGCATTCGCGCCGCCGCCGGTTTCCTCGGCGGGCTGGAAAACCAGCACGAGCGTGCCGGCAAAGTCACGATGGCGACTGAAGTGACGGGCGGCGCCAAGCAGCATGGCGGTATGGCCATCGTGTCCGCAGCCGTGAAACACGCCTTGCAGCAGCGAACGGTGGAGTGGGCGGCCTTCTTCCTCCATCGGCAGGGCGTCCATGTCGGCGCGCAAGGCGATCACGCGCCCGGGACCGCGCTGACCGCGCACGACACCGACGACCCCCGTGCGGCCGATACCGGTATGGGTCTCGATGTCCCACGCGCGCAGTTTGGCGGCGACGAGTTCGCTCGTGCGATGCTCGGCGAACGCCACTTCCGGATGGGCATGGATGTCGCGCCGCAAGGCGACGAGTTCGTCGATGTCGAAATCGACCGTGTTCGGTGCCAATATTGCCTCCTTGTATACTTCCGGCCTTCGGTTGTGCCGGAGCTCGCATACTAGGGGCGGGGCGCTCGCCGCCAATTTCCAATTTCTCATGCTCATAGCGAATGCTTATGGAACGAGGCACGCTCAAGACAGCGCAATTGCAAACGCTCGTGGCCATCGCGGAGCACGGCACGCTCATGGCCGCCGCCGACGCGCTCAACGTCTCCCAGCCCGCGGTCACCAAGAGCATCAAGGAACTGGAAGCGCGCCTCGGCGTGCAATTGCTGGAGCGCAGCGGCGCAGGCGTGCGTCTCACGCGCTATGGCGAAATGCTGCTGCGTCGCGCGCGCGCCGTCGTGGCGGAAATCGCCAGCGCGGAACGTGAGCTGGAGGAGATGCGCACGGGCGCGGAGCGCACGCTGTCGATTGGCGTGTCGCTGCTGGCGTCGTCATTTGCGATGCCGCAGGCGTTGTGTGCATTTCGTGCGCGCTTGCCCGACGTGCGGCTCAACGTGTACGAATGCCTGCCCACGCAGATCATCGACGGGCTGCGCGATGGGTCGTTCGATCTGTGCGTGGCCTTTATCGCCAGTAGCGACGTGACGGCGGAATATCGCGTGGTGCCACTCAGCGAAGCCGCGCAGGTGTTGGCGGTGCGTCAGGGCGATGCGTTGGCGGACGAGACGCGGCTCGACAATCTCGCGCGCGCACGCTGGCTCTATGGCCATACTCGCGAAAGTCTGCCCGCGTATTGGCGTGAACTGTGCGGCGAGCGCGCGTTGCCGTTGCCGTCGCATGTGAACGTATGCACGTCGCAGCGGCTTTACGGGCTGCTTGCGCAGGAGCCTGGCACCGTCAGCGTATGGCCGGAATTTCTGCTGGAAGAACCGGTTCGCTCAGGCCTTTTACAGCGGCTGGAGACGGATGCATGCCAGCCGCGTTTGACGCTCGGGCTCATGCATCGGCGCGATCTGGTGTTGACGGCGGCGCTCGAGTATTTCGTCGAGTGCATTCAGCGTACGCAAACCTGATTCATCATTGCGCACGACACCTTTAATCAAGCCTATAAAAAACAAGCATCGTCGATGCGATGGAAGCGCTTGAACGTGCAAGGGGTTTCAGGATTGCCGCGGCGCGTCCCGACGAAACGAGCCAGCCTCAATAGCAGCCGTTGGACTACAGTGAACATTCCCCGCCACCTCAACGCCTGATTCTTCCCCCCCGAATGCCACCGACGAGGCCATCCCATGCACCTTCAAACCGGCAACCTGTTCACCACCGATAGCCAGCGTGACGCCGATGAACAAATCGACCTCCTCGTCACCGGGCAGCGTCTGAACGTCGAGCGGATCGTATCGATGGGCCACACGAGCCCCGACGGCTTTTGGTATGACGACTCGCGCGCCGAATGGGTCGTGTTGTTGTCGGGCGCAGCCGTACTCGAATTCGAAGAAGGCCCGACGCGCCATGAAATGCATCCCGGCGACTACGTGCTGATCGAGCCGCATTGCCGCCATCGCGTTGCATGGACGCACGAAGAAACGCAATCCGTCTGGCTTGCGATTTATTACGAACGTTGAATCAGGAAATATTGGGCGGCATGCAATCCGGCGCGTAGCGTGCAACCACGCGCCGGATGACACAAATCTTCACCACACCGGAGCAGCTTTTAAATACCGCCGGTATCGATGCCCAAACAGCAGGACGGCGCGCGGAGCCGCGCGCCGGTACGTGTCGAGAATCTTATTCCTGGATCAGGAATCGATTGCGATTCTTCGCGTCCTTGATCCATGCGGGCGCGCGACCGCGGCCTGACCAGGTTGCCCCGGTCTTCGGGTCGCGATACTTTGCCTGCACGGGGGCGGCCGCTTGCTTGGCCGGTCGACCACGGCGCGTACCGAAAATGTCTTTCTCGGTAATGCCGAATTCCGCAACTTTGGTGCGGATGTCGTCGACGATCGCCTGGAATTCCGCGGCACGGGCAGCTTCGGCTTTCTCGGCCAAAGCTTCCATTTGGGCTTTCAGTTCCTTGTAAGTTGCCATGTATCACTCTTCAGGTTGAGTACACACATGATAGCGGTTTCAGCGGCAAATTTTTAGGAAATTCTCTTCGACTACGAGATTTGTCATCGATAAAGCGACGCAGGACTGCTTCGAACACCTGAGAAGTGTGTCATGTTTGAGAAAACGTAGAGGATTACCCGGAACCTTTTAACGGCGGCGGCACGATCACTTTGATCGTTCGCAGCGGGTTTTCTTCCCGGAGACAAGCAACCGAGACTTAATTATTCTTTACATTTTTCTGAAGTATCGGGGGATTCACTAATGAACAGAGATGATGAGCTGACTCGGATCGCGGCCGCATTCGGCTTCAATCCGGACGAGGAAATCAGGATCGGCGGAAAGTACACGCCCGTTCTGGTCGACGGCAACACGGCCTATATTGCCGGCCAGATTCCGCGTATCGGCGACGTGGTGCATTTCGTGGGCGTAGTCGGGGAATCCATTTCGCTCGACGACGGTCGCCGGGCTGCCGGCGTAGCGGCGCTGCGTGCGTTGTCGCTGATCAGGAAGCATTGCGGCACGCTCGACGTGATAGCGACGGTGCCGCGTATCACCGTGTATGTGCGCAGCGCACCCGGCTTCACGATGCAAAGTGAAGTTGCCGACGGCGCATCCGACATTCTGTATGCGGTGCTGGGCGACGCAGGTGTTCATACGCGCACGTCGGTCGGCGTGCTGCAATTGCCGAAAGGCGCTTCGGTGGAAGTCGATTTTATTTTCGGTCTGAAGCACGGCGATGCCGGTATCTGACTCCGGCGGCCCCTGTCTCGCAAGTGTGTAGTTCCGCGAAGCATTCCGATATCCGGCGCATGGCGCGCCTGCCAGTGACAGCAGGCGCCAGCAATGCGGAAAGAAAAAGAGAGGCTGCCTCAAAGGACTTCGATAGGTTGCTCGCCGATGACGATCTCGCGAAGCTTCGGGCGGTGTTCGATGCCTGCGATATGAATGGGCGCGGCGGGTTGGGTAAGTGGGCTGCGCTGTCGTTGGAACAGTATCCGGGCAATCCCGCACACTGGTTCATCGAGGAGAGCGCGGACGCAGCCGACGCATACGGCAACACAGCGCTGCACGTTCACATCTGCAGTCGTCGTGCATACGAACGGTGCACTTCGTCCGTGCACGGTCCACATTCTCGCCGCCTGCCTGGCAGCCGCGCGCCGACGGCATGCCGTTCAAGTAGTCGGCCAATTGCGTGTTGTCGACAACCGCATGCCTGCCGCGCGACGCCCGACGATCATAAAATTCCGTAAAAACTGCCTCGCCAATATCGCTCCGCATCCCCACTTTGGGAGATGTCATCGCCCGACAGTAAGCCTACGATTGACCACAGGGCATCGGGGCCGGAAGTCATCAGAACAATCGGACAGGCTCCCCATTCCGTATCGAAATCAGCGAATGCCCACGCGGTTTACTGACACAGCTTCTGCGTACGATGGCGACAAACGTGTGCGGTGAATGCTTTCCATCGCAACACGATGGCGCGTTGATGACGGAAGGCCTGCTGTCGTATTTCGGGGATTTCAATCAATATGCTGGCACGAGACTATGCGGAACGAGAGCTTTCTCACATTCAGAGAATGGTCGCTCTCCTGGACAGCGAGACGAACGCTGACGATGTGTCGATGTCGGGTGCGGCGCGTGTGCGGCATCCGAGCTACTGGCGAGGGCGAATCGAGGAGCTGCTGTCGGCGCCCGATGTGCCGCGCCACGTCAGAATGCTCAGCGAAGCGGTGCTCGCGAAGATCAACGCGATGGAAATGCGGTTCGCGACGATGAAGTAAGTGCATCGTCGGATCCGGCGCGGGCATGCGCTCCATCGCGTCGTCGACCGGATGGCCGGTCGCTTATTCGAGCGCCATCACGTCAAGCAGGGCCGCACGAAACGCGGCCATCTCCGCGCCGGTGCCGATGGACACGCGAAGATACGGCGGCGGGCCCGACTCGCGAATCAGGACACCGTGGCGCAGGAGGCCGCTCCAGATCCGGTGCCGATCCGCAAACTTGCCGAACATCACGAAGTTGGCATCGGAATCGGCCACCATGAGGCCCAGGCCACGCAGCCAGTCGACGGTCGAATCGCGCTCGGCCTTGATCGCCTCCACTTGCGACAGCATCTCGTCACGCGCGACCAGCGCCGCGCAGGCCGCCGCCTGGGTAAAGGCGGACAGGTGGTAGGGCAATCGAACCAGCTTCAATGCTTCGACGATCGCAGGTGCACACGCGCAATACCCGACGCGGCCGCCGGCGAACTTGAACGCCTTGCTCAGCGTGCGGGTGACGATGAGGCGCGGATACGCGGGCAGCAGCGTCGCCGCGCTGGGGACGCCGTGACGCCGGAACTCCGCATAGGCTTCGTCGACGACAACCACGCCCGGTGCGACGTCGAGTATCGCGCGGATATCGTCGACCGGCAGCGCGGTGCCGGTCGGATTGTTCGGCGACGTCAGCAGCACCACGCTCGGCTGGTGTTCGCGAATGCTGTCGAGCGCCTGATCCCGATCCAGCGCGAAATCCTCGGTGCGTGGCAACGTATGCAGGCGCGTAAAAGTCGTGCGGCAGTATTCGTCATACATGGGATACGCGGGCGTGAAGGCCAGCGCCGAGCGCCCCGGGCCGCCGAATGCCTGCAGGATCTGCTGGATCACTTCATTCGAGCCGTTCGCTGCCCAGACGCTCGATACGTCGACCGTCACGCCGGTGTCGTGCGTCAGATACGCCGCCAGATGCGAGCGCAGCTCGGCAAAGTCGCGATCGGGATAGCGGTTCGCCGCGCGCGCGGCGTCGGCCACCGCGGTCGCGATGCGCTCGACGAGCGCGGGCGACGGCGGATAGGGATTCTCGTTGACGTTCAGGCAGACCGGCACATCGAGCTGCGGCGCCCCGTACGCGTGCTGCGACTTGAGGTCCTCGCGGAGCGGTAAATCCGACAAGGCGACTGCTTTCCAGGGCTGTTGCATTGAAAACACTCCATACGGGTTCGATTGATCGGCGCAGCCGGTTTTTAAGGCGGCAAAAAACAAAAAAGGCGCCGGAGGCGCCTTGGTTGTCGTCTGGATCGGGCATTCACCCGATGCAATTGCTAGATGCGAAACGAACCACGGCGCAACAGGGGGCGTCCGTGGTGATGGTGCAGCGAGATCGTGGTGTTTCGAATCGTCATGCGCCGCATCATGGCATACCGTGGTCCGGATGAAAAGCCGGCAGCACCGCGTGTGACGGAATAGCGGCTATTACGTCTGACGATAGACGGTAACAAACGTGGTATTTCGATCAAACACGAACGAGTGATTTAAACGTTGGCGCCGATTGACTAAGATGCGCAGAAGACGTTCGACAAAAACGCACGGCGCGGGGTGGCCAGATGCAAATGAACGGGTTGATTCCATCGGCATGGATCGATGACGTCTACGCTGCGGCACTGGGCGATCAAAGATGGGAAACGGTGCTGGACGGGCTGCGATCGTGGGTCGGCGTGCGCATGGTCACGCTGCTGTCTTTCGACGACGCGGCGCGGGTGCCGGCGATCGAGCAGGCGGCGGGTGACGACGCGTCATGGGTCGCCGCGTGTTACCACACCTACAACACCGAGTTCTATCTGTACGACCCGGTCGTGCCGGTCGCCGCCAACTGGCCGGCGGGCCGCTGGTTCGAGGACGTCAAGCACCTGTCCGCGCACCAGCGCGCGCACAGTGCGTTCTACCAGGAATTCCTTCACCCTTACGGGCTCGGCAGCATCTCGGGCCTGTACATCCATCGCAGCGAGGGCTCCGGCGCATTCCTCAGCGTCCAGGGCGGCCCCGAATCGCAAGGCCTTTCCGACGATCAGCGCCACGCGATCGAAAACATGGGCATGCACATCAGCCGCGCGCTGCAGATCCAGGCGCGGATCGGCGAGCTCGAGGCGCGTGTGGCCGCCGCCGAATCGGCGCTCGATGCGATTCCGGTGCCGGTCTTCCTGCTCGGCGCGCAGCGTGAGCTGCGCTACACGAATCGCGCGGCCGATCAACTGATCGCCGCGGAACCGGCGCTGCGGGTCGTGAACGGGCGATTCGCGCCGGAAGGCTGTGTCGACGATGCGCAATGGCGGCACGCGTACGCGCGCGGCGGGCTGTTGTTGCGGCGCGCCACGGGCGAACCGTTGCCGCTGGCGCTGATGCCGGTGCCCGAGCAGTCGCGCCTGAGGCGCGAGCGGCCGGGCGTCGCGACACTGATGACGGCCGCCGACCTGCGTTCGCCGTCGGCGCGCGCGCAGCGGCTGCGGGTGTTCTACGGGCTGTCGTCGGCCGAGGCCGATCTCGCGGTGCTGCTGTGTTGTGACGGGCTGTCGCCGCAGGAATGCGCGGCATTGCGCGGCGTGTCGATCGGCACGATCCGCACGCAGATCAAATCGATTTATGCGAAGACGGCTGTGGCGCGGGCGGCGCAACTGACGTCGCTGGTTATGCAGACGTGAGGGTGTGAGGCGGATGTGGGCGTAGGGCGCTAGGGTATCGGCAACGGTGTGCGCAGAAAATCGGCGATTTACGTTCAGTCGCGCTATCGGCGCTGGGGAGGTGCGCCGGAGTTCGTGCGATTGGTCTACTGCGGCGCCAACGTAGTCGTATTTCGTTGCGCCCGATTGGCTGCAGCTGACCCACAATTGCCCTTCGATCTCGCGCACCCTTAGCGGCGGCTTCCAAGGTACAACCACCGTCCGCGCAGTCGTGTCGGTCGGCGGGTTCCCTAAACTTTATTAGGGTGGAAGCCAAAGACCGATGATTTCAGCGCCAGAATAAGCTTCTCGCTTACGTTCTTAGCTTCAATGAAGGTCGGAGGTGCTCCACCATTCTTGGGAATCTTAGCTTTGAAGAGCCAATATCGACCGTGAGCCAACCAGTGGCGATAGTCCAGCACATGCCCAAAGTCATCAATACGTGGTTTGACTTCCGGTGCATGGCGTTTCCATGCATCGAGGATGTCCTCTTCCAACGAGACTTTTGCCTTCTTCTTCTTCCGTAGCACCTTGAATTCGTCTGCTAGACCACTGCTATCCTTGATGTGCTTATCAGCCCGATTTATGAAATCGACCCGAATGGCGGCCTCAACCGATGCGATAATGTCCAACGTCGCAAGCAATTCTGTCTCACTTCGCAAGCCTCTAAAGTAATCATTAATGTCGTCCTCCAAAGTGCCGGGAGGAAAACGTGGATCTACGAAACCGCCATTAAAGATCACACTGACATGATGAGTAGCTTCATAGGTAAAAGACTGGTTACAGTCGTTGAGCCATCTCTGAACTTGCGCAGCGTCTTTATGTTGACCCGACAAACTCATAAAGCCTACTCCCTTTACGCCAAATTAGCCAGTGTCGCAAGCAAATTAACGAAATTATCACGCTCCAACTTGACTAAGCTTGTGGTTGGCTGACCGCGAACGCCTACCTTCCACTCACCCTTGCGCTGAGAAAATGGTGTGTCAACAGGATCATCGCTATCGAGAATCACGCGTTCAATCTGCCCGTAGACACCCTGCAAATCAATTCGACCAAAAGCGCCCAAGATAAAGGTTCCGCGTGGAACAAGCAAAATATCAGTCCCGCCAATTTTAATCCGCAGCGTGGTGGCTTGATAGGATCCAATGATTTTTTCTGATATTTGAACGTCTCCTCTTGAGATTTTAACTGCATCATCCTTAATCAGTGGTTTGAGCCAGCCATCGATTTGCCGATACAAGCCCGATATTTCACTAAGCCACCATTCCTTTCGCGCAGCAAATTTTTCTTGTTCACTTTCGTTTCTTTCGCGATCCGCCTCCTGCTTTGCAAGCTGCTGAAACGCCTTAAATGAAATTGCACCAGAGCGAGCTTGCGCGCGTACACCTTTTAGTTCAATTGTCACGTTACTTTTCTTCTCGCCCTTCTTGGGTGCATCATCTTTCTTTTTTGTCATATTCTGCTCCTCATCAATGATCTATTGTAAAGCCGAAATCTACCTATTAGGAATTGATGCTGTCCAACGTTTCCTCAATCCAACGGTCCATATGATCAACGAAATCACGCATATCATTCATCGTGGCTTCACCGTTGCATTGGTGCTTTCATAGACATGGTCAACCAAGTCACAACGGTACACCTCGGCGACTGCGGCGTCCTCGGGATTGAGCATGCGCGTCCCCGTTGAGGATTTGCACACGCTACGCTAACGGTGCTGGGACGGGGTCGAGCGCGCCGCAAAGCTGGCTCGAATGAGAAAGATTTTCGCACAAGCCAAGGAGCGGCGATGGTTCGCGACCCAAAGCGCCTGCTGGACCAAACCACGCGGCTCGCGCCGGTCTCGGCCGACGATCCGCGTAGCCAGTCCAGCGAAGGCAGAGCGCGTGTAGTCGGCGACTGACGTGCCTATGACTTGCGCTGTGAAAGCCGCCGATTACTTGATGACTTGTCCATCCATAGTTGCCAGCTAGAAGAGCCATTCGCCAACGCCGGTTCGAATGGCGGCAAACCAACGTGCAGCCGACGCATCGCCACCTGTCGCCAAACGTCGGCTATGGCCGATGAATGAGTTCTATCGTCTTTGACAATCGGATGGCTGGTCACAAGGCAAAGTCGACGTCTGAACGTCGGATCGGCGATGCATGTGAACGGCGGGTTGTGGCCGGGAAGCGACCGCTCGTCGGCCACAGTGCCATCAAACCTCAGTCTGCTCAGCCATCTCGAGGGCATCGTCGACCTCAATTCCATGGTAGCGAACCGTGCTCTCCTGCTTCGTATGTCCGAGCAGCAACTGTGCCGCCCGGAGGTTCTTCGTCCGCCGGTAGATCAGCGAAGCTTTTGTGCGGCGCATCGTGTGGGCACCACATGCAGTATCGTCTAGGCCAATCGATGCGACTCAGCGGTGTACCAGCCGGGTATATTGCAGCGTTGGCAGGTGCGGTGACGCATGAATCCGGCTCGGGAAAAGCGAATCCGCTGCTTTCAGTCCCCGGGCTTCGATCTAGGCTTCGAGGCTCGCACGGGTCTGTTTCGTGATCTCAAACTGCATCGGCCGCTGGGTCTTCTGCTGCATGACTGTCGCTCTCAACGTCAATTGGCTTCCGTGACGGACATCCTGGACCCGGAACCGGGTAAGGTCGCACGCCCGCCTTGCTATCAATTGCGAGATTGAACATCGCGAGCTCACGAGTGTTCGGCACCATCTGAAGTCTCGTCCGGATCGCCGAGATTTCCCGAAGCTTTGACGGCGGCTTCTGGCCGGTAAGCTTGCCCTTGTTCCACGGCATGCGGTGGACAACCACAACATTCTCGAATGCCATGACAATCTCCTTTCAATCGACTGGAAATTGAGTGTGCGCCGCGCCAGGTGGTCGCGCCCGACCCGTTGCTCCGGGTCAAGCCATGGCTCTTCAAGGGGCTGCGATTGAAGGCGAGCGGTCATCGGTATGCCGGTCACGTAAAAAATCCCAGCTAAACGCGGCCGTCGTCAGCCTTACGAGCGGCAGTTCTGCGTCCGCCCGCCGTTCGCCGTATCGAATTTGCGAGCACTCGTGGCTCAGGCCCTGGAGCGCCCCCTTTTCGGAGGCGGCGCGTCCGATTGTCCCGAAGCGTACAGTCGGATATGGGTATCGAGATGTTTTTCAAACTGTTCGTCTGCCGCATCATACTTTTGCGGACTTCTCAGCTTCGAAAGCAGCGATACGATAAAGGTCGCTGTCACTTTTACGATCATAGATTTGTGAAGCTGATAAAACTCGCGAAATGCATCAAGGTCCGCTCCCTTCGAAAGCTCTTTCTGCTTGTCTCGGCAAATGATGAATGCGAAGCGGCCGTACTCGTTCACCAAGTACGAATTGGCTTGTCGATACTCCTCGATTCCAAGTCTTTCGTAGTTCTTTACTTCGAAAACGACCTGTCGAGATCCATAATCTTCCCGGATCCTCCGCCAGAATCCCTCTGTAGCATTGTTTGTCGCTACTATGTCCCTTCGAGCTGCAGCATTTCCGTTGGGTTTTAGCTGGATATTGGCGAGTCGGCGCGCTGCGATTAAATCAATTGCTCGCTTACACCAATCTTCGAACTGGGCAGCATCTTCGAGCCCAATAGCAATCTGGCTAAGCTCCGTAATCATGCGACCTATGCGCAGATCTCGTTGCTCTTTGACTTGGGAGGAGATAGTAATTTCGTATTCGTCGAAGATCTCCTGCGCATTCACGCCCGTCGAGCCGTCATCCTGGATGCCGAGTGCGTTCCAATAGCATGGATGGACAAGTAACTTCGCGTTAGGATCGAACAGTCTCTCCGGCTTCTTGCCGTCATGGCTGAAGAGATAGTTTCCGCTGGAATCATCCTCAACTCCAACGAATCCTATCCCATATAGTGTTTTCAACACTTCTTCAGAACCGCCCAAGATCTTCATGTGGAGATCGGTGTCACGGTTCAAATCGTCACTCGCAGCGAGGGCGTCGAGCGCACCGATCCCTTCCTGCAGCGTTAACTTCGGGCCCATGAATCCGACGGCCTTTGTGACATCGCCTATACCCGGGAACACTGAAGAATATTCCTTCCGCAGATCGTCGTATCGGATCGAAGAGATATGTGTTGCTGAAGCTTGCAGGTCTTCGGGAATGAGGACTTGGCGGTCTTGCTTGCGCGCATTATGGAATGCAGTATTGAGAAGCGATATCAAATCACGAGGACGATACAATGTTAGGTTCAGACAAACTCGAAAGCCCTCTCGCCCATGAAGCTCGTTCGAAGTGATGCTATTCCAAAGTTTTATATCGCTCTCGATCGTAAGACCGAAGGCAGCACGCAGCCTTTTACAAACCAGATAGAATAGCTCTTGTGTGTCCCAGTGTAAGCGGAGCACGCTTCCCTCAATGTTACGCGTAAAGTCTTGGTCAGCCATTTGAATGGCTCGGAAAATGTTATCTCGTAGGAACAGGACGGACTTAATGTTTTCTGTCTTGTTGCGGAGATCGTCGGCTCCGTAAATAATGCCATCAACGATCCCAATCCCTATATCGTCAGACTCATAGCCTTCATCCAATCTGTCGACAATGACCATAACTTTTCGGTTCATTCGAGCGAGCACGCCGTCTACTTCGGTAACGACTGCGTTTACATCCAAGCGCGACGCCAGCTCAGATACGGCATCGTCCATCGACTCATCAGGCTGTAAACAAGCTCGCAGGGTCGCGCGAAGACGAGAAATGATGTTCGCTCCGCTTTTCTCCCATTTAAGCATTGGTAACAAGACATTCGAGTCGTTGATCGCCTTTTTTGTTTTGTAATAGCTATGCAGCTGGAGAGCAATCTCCATCGCCATCGCGAAACGCCATGCGGTTTTTATTGCAGCTCTTACGCGAGTGACAGTTGTACCAAATCGCGATGCAACGGAACGCAAGCCGAAGACGTCTTCCTCGTCTGGAGCAACCACAACGACGAAGTATTTTTTCTCACGCCATTCCTTTTGCAAGCGGTAGGTCAGCGCGCTCTTCCCAGTGCCGCGTCGCCCAACGACGACAAATCTGTCGTCTGCCTCAAAAAGAATTTTGTAGTCTTGCCATTCGAAAAAAGCTTGATCGAGCATCTGGCGGTCATTTTCTGCCCGTACGTCTCCCAGAATATTCGCTCGATTTTCTAGGCTAGCCATCCCCCCTCCCGTTGTATTCTCGTGCGCGTTTCCGAAGTTTGGTTGGCGTCGGATTGCACGATTATATAGTTCAACAAGCGCGCCTGCGCCGTCGCTCCTTTGCGTTGTGTTGTTGATTTAACCAAGCGGATCGTCGGTCGTCCAATGGCCGTTGACAGCGCAGAAGCAGTCGCACGAATGTCCAATTGGGGAGCGCGACGGGTGACGCTTCATGGCCGGGAACCGCCGTTGGAGTTGCGAGCCAAGTCGGTTACGTCGACTTGGTCGAAAGTCGGAAAAGCATGGTGCCGGCAGTGCGCCCTACGCGAACATGCGACCTGTGAGGTACGAATCCGGACGGCAACATCACGGGGTGTTGTCGACATTGCGTAGGGCAGTCGCGGTAACTTAGTCACGCAGAGTCGCAAAACCGTGGCGCCGGTCGCAAATACTCTGGCGCCCCATGGCGGGGCAGGCGTGGACGCCTGCCGCTGTGCGGATTCCCTGTCGTTCCTTTCTGGTCGCGCCGCACGCGGCGGTGAGGCGCTGGCGTGTGCTCGTGTCATCGCGCCGACGTGCCGCTATCGTGATCAGTCATCCTACGACAATTGAAAACGAAGCGAAAGTTTGATTTCCGGTTCCGGTGGAAGCAGCCATCCGGCCATCCAGCTTGAACATGAACCCGTTTCCGGAAAACGTTTCGCGTAAATTCGTCTAAACAGAGAAGGCGATTCCCCAAACTGCACCCAAGACCCGCCATGAAAGCGGCTCTACGGGTATGCACCAAGTGAGTTAAACGATTAACCGACGTACATTCGCGTCAACACGTCATACGACGTATGACTCAGCGGTCAGCGGGCACGGCGCCGAAGAATGCGCATGCGGGCGGATCGCCGCGCAACAACGAGCACAACCATCAAGGAGACTGACGATGAAGCACCGATTCAACCGCTCCCGTATCGCCCTGGCCGTCGCGCTGATGGCCGGTTTCGCGATGTCTGCCCAGGCGCGCGTGTTCCGCTCGGCGGACGTGCATGGCGACAACTTCCCGACCAACATGGCCGTGAAGTTCATGGGCGACGAGCTGTCGAAGCAGACGGGCGGCAAGGATTCGATCAAGGTGTTCGGCAACAGCGCGCTCGGCTCGGAGAAGGACACGGTCGACCAGGTGCGGATCGGCGCGATCGACATGGCGCGCGTGAACGGCGCGTCGTTCAACGAGATCGTGCCGGAATCGCTGATCCCGTCGTTCCCGTTCCTGTTCCGCGACGTCGATCATTTCCGCAAGGCGATGTACGGCCCGGCCGGCCAGAAGATCCTCGACGCGTTTACCGCGAAGGGAATGATCGCGCTGACGTTCTACGAGAGCGGCGCGCGCTCGATCTACGCGAAGCGCCCGGTGCGCTCGCCGGCCGACATGAAGGGGCTGAAGGTGCGCGTGCAACCGTCGGACCTGATGGTCGACGAGATCAAGGCGATGGGCGGCACGCCGACGCCGATGCCGTTCGCCGAGGTGTACACGGGCCTGAAGACGGGCCTCGTCGACGCGGCTGAAAACAACATGCCGTCGTACGAGGAAACCAAGCATTACGAAGTGGCGCCCGACTACTCGGAGACGCAGCACGCGATGACGCCGGAAGTGCTGGTGTTCTCGAAGAAGGTCTGGGACACGCTGTCGCCGCAGGAGCAGGCGGCGATCAAGAAGGCGGCGGCCGATTCGGTGCCGTACTACCAGAAGCTGTGGACCGCGCGTGAAGCGTCCGCGCAGCAGACGGTGACGAAGGGCGGCGCGAAGGTCCTGCCGGCCGCGCAGATCGACCGCGCGGCGTTCGTGAAGGCGATGCAGCCGCTGTGGACGAAGTACGAGAAGACGCCGCAGATGAAGCAGATCGGCGACGAGATCGAGGCCACCAAGTGACGCGTCGCACTTCCCTG
>NZ_JAAGPG010000596.1:0-4713 GCF_017104665.1 Burkholderia sp. Se-20378
GGTGTGTTCTCAGTGATGGGAACTATTGTGTGTAGAATGACTGAGACAACAGAGAGTTGTCGTCTGTCGCATACGCGTGCCCTGCCGGACGCACTTCCGTTAGTCCGGAGTGCTGCCTTCATGTGGTCCGGCTGCGCTTCGTCTCGGACGCCCGTAACCAGTGCGCGCGACGCCTCGTGATCCCGCCGCACCGCCAGGGCGGGCAGGCGCAATACGTGCCGCAGCCGGTTGCCGCGCATCCGCGCGATGCACGGCTCGCGGGCCTGCTCGACTGGGTGCGCGCCCACCTCGA
This sequence comes from Burkholderia sp. Se-20378, assembly GCF_017104665.1. NCBI lineage: Bacteria > Pseudomonadati > Pseudomonadota > Betaproteobacteria > Burkholderiales > Burkholderiaceae > Burkholderia > Burkholderia sp. Se-20378. The sequence continues at coordinate 293 of NZ_JAAGPG010000596.1, forward strand.
TGCGGCACACAGCGTCGACTCGCTCGCCGAACGCGTGCTGATGAGCCGGCGCACGTTTACGCGCCACTTCCGCCAGGCGACCGGCACGACCGTCACAGCGTGGCTGCAGGCCGAGCGGCTCGCGCGCGCGCAGCATCTGCTGGAAACGACCGGGCAATCGATCGATGCGATCGCGCAGGCGGCCGGCTACGGGTCGAGCGTGTCGCTGCGCCAGCATTTCGCGGGCGCGCTTGGCACATCGCCGTCGGCATACCGAAGGGAATTTCGCGGCGCCGGAGCCGGCGCCGATGTCGTGCGGTAACGCACGCGGCGAGCACGCGTCGCCGCGCAACCGGCCGGTCGCTCAGCCGCCGTTGATCCAGCGTGCCGCGTAAAGCAGCAGCGCGACGAAGATGATCACCGCGGCCCACGCCCATACGGGCACCGTGCCGGAGCCGCGATGCGGGAGCGCGCTGGCGGCACGCCCGGTCAGCGCGCCGCCGAGGTGCGGCGGCAGCGCCCGCTTCGTCGCGGCCACCAGCGACGCCGGCCGCAGGAACACATGCTGGCGTCGTGGCGCGGCCGAGCGCGCGCGATTCGGCGCAAGACCGTGCTTCGCCTGCACGACCGCGCAGAATTCGCGGAAGAAATCGTCGGTCCATTCGCGCAGCGTATTTTCGATCTGCCGCCCCGGCAGCTCGGTGAGCGGGCCGCTCGCCGTCGCCCAGACCACGTACTCGATACGCGTGGCGTTCGCGTCGTCATCCGGCATCAGCACGAGTTCGACCTGACCGCGCAGCGCACCGAGCCCGGCGGCCCGCGCCTTGAAGTTGATTACGCGGCGCGGCTGCCCTTCCGCGTCGCCCTGCTCGGCGGCGGCATGCGCACGCACGTCGTAGCGGGCACGCAGCGGGCCGAGCGGCACCGTGATCGTCAGCGCAAACTCGCCATGCGCAAGCTTCTCGAAGGATTCGCAACGCTCGAAGCTCGCGCGCAGCAACGCGAGATCCTCGAACGCCTCCCGCACGACAGGCGGTGCGAGCGGTATGCGTAATGTGTCGTTCAGTTCCATGACGCCTCCCCGATGAACACGCGCCGCATCAGGACGTCTCGACGAGACTGTCGATCCGTGCGGCGTCGAAGGCAACGTAGTGCGCGAGCGCCAACGCGGCCTCCTTCGGTTCCTCGTAACTCCATGCGGCGTTCTCGATCACGCCGTCTTCCGTCTGCAAGTCGAAGTGCACGGCCTCGCCCCTGAACGGGCAGGCCGACGTGACGCCTGATTTCACGAGCCGGCGCATGTTGACGTCGCCGCGCGGCAGGTAGTGGGTGTCCGGCAGGCCCGTTTCGCGCACGGTCAGCGCGCCGTGCGAATCGGCGTACGTGATGCCGCGATGGATCACGCGCACGCGATGGCGGTTCGGCACGATTTCGAGACGAGGGTCGGCTGCGTCGGACATCGTTTCTCCTTGGGGCGGCCGGGCCAAGCCAGGCTCAGGAAACGAAAAAAGCCACGGCACGGGTGCCGTGGCTTTCATTATGGGCGAAACCGCAGCCGAATGCGCGGCCCCGGCCGGGGGGCGCGCGGCAGGCTACTGCGCGCTCCACTGGAACGCGGTTTTCGCGCCGCCCTTCGCGCCGACCGTGACGGCACGCGATTCCTCGTTGCCCTGGTACGACGCATGCACCGTATAGCGGCCCGGCGGCACCTTCACGAGCATGTACGGCCCGCGCGCGTCGGTCTTCAGCACTTCGGCACCCTTGCCGTCGACGATCCGCACATGGACGTCGGCCAGGAACTCGCCGCCCTTGCCGGTGAACCGCAGCGCCAGCGGCCAGCTCGGCTCGTTGCGCTGGAACGCCGTCGATTCGTCCTGCCCGACGCCGCCGGACACGAAGGTGACGTCGCCCTGCTGGCGCGCGGCGGGCAAGCCGTCCGACTGCGCGTACGCGCCGGTCGCTCCGGCTGCGAGGCCGGCGGCCAGCGCCGCGGCGACGGCATATCGGGACACGTTGCGTAGATATTGCATGGCTCTCTCCTTGGGGTCGGAACACATACAGGGCGCTGCGTCACACCTTCAGTACGGCGGCGGCGCCCGCCGCGGCCGGCCTGGCCGGCCGTCGGCCGTAGCCGGTCAGCTCAGGTCGACCGGCACGAAGATCTGTGCATTATCGCGCTGGATCAGCAGAGCAAGACTGTTGCCCGCGCCCTTGACCGCGTCGCGCAACTGCTCGGGGCTCGTGACCGGGCGGCCGTTGACCGCGAGGATCACGTCGCCGGGCTGGATGCCCGCGTTGGCGGCCGGCCCGCCGGCCTGCTGCACGATCAGGCCGTGCGACAGGTTGTCGGCACTGCGCTCCTGCGGCGACAGCGGACGCACCGCGACGCCCAGGCGCCCCTGCTCGACCGGCCCGCCGTCGTTCGACGCGAGCTTCGCATCGGCCATCGCGCCGAGCGTCACGCTGATCGACTTCTTCGACTTGTCGCGCCAGATCTGCAGGTCGGCCTTCGAACCCGGCTTCAGGTTCGCGATCTGCGCGGGCAGCGATGTCGAATCGGCAACCGGCGAGCCGTTGACCGACAGGATCACGTCGCCCGGCTGCAGGCCGGCCTTCGCGGCCGGGCCGTTCGGATCGACCGAGCTGACGAGCGCGCCGTCCGGCTTCTGCAGTCCGAACGAGCTTGCAAGCGTCTGGTTCAGCCCCTGCACGGCGACGCCGAGGCGGCCGCGGCTCACGTGGCCCGTCTTCACGAGCTCGTCCTTCACCTTGATCGCCTCGTTGATCGGGATCGCGAACGACAGCCCCTGGAAGCCGCCCGTCTGCGAGTAGATCATCGAGTTGATGCCGATCACCTCGCCCTGCAGGTTGAACAGCGGGCCGCCCGAGTTGCCGGGGTTCACCGGCACGTCGGTCTGGATGAACGGCGTGTAGTTCTCGTCCGGGAGCGCGCGCGACTTCGCGCTGATGATGCCCGACGTGACCGTATTGTCGAAGCCGTACGGCGAACCGATCGCGACGACCCACTGGCCGACCTTGCTCTGCGCCGGGTCGCCGATCTTCACGGTCGGCAGGCCGCTCGCGTCGATCTTCAGCACCGCGACGTCGGACTGCTTGTCGGAGCCGACGACCTTCGCCTTGTATTCGCGCTTGTCGGTCAGCTTGACCGTGACGACGTTCGCGCCGTCGATCACGTGCGCATTGGTGAGGATGTACCCGTCGGAGCTGATGACGAACCCGGAACCGAGGCTCGCGCTCGGCTGGTCGTCCGGCTGCGCGTCGCCGCCCATGCCCGGCACCTGGCCGTAGAAGTGCTTGAAGAACTGGTAGAACGGATCGCTCGGATCGATCGGCAGCTGCGGCTGCGGCACGCGCCGCGACACCTGCTTCACGACGTGCTTCGCGCTGATGTTCACGACCGCCGGGCCGTAGGTCTCGACGAGCCCGGAGAAATCGGGGATGCCGGTCTTCGCGGCCGCTTCGGCCGGCATCAGCGCGGCAGCCTGTGCGGGCGTGATGATCTGCGGATCGGCGCGGCGGGTGCCGGCGACATAGCCGGCGGACAGGGCGGCCGCCACGGCGACCGCGACGGCGCCGCGCGCAAGGAATCGGGTGTTCATCGTAGGACCTCCTCTTTGTTAGGACGCAGCGTAACGACCCTGACTTAAAGGAGGCTTAATCAGCCTTAAGCGGGGCTTAAGCGGCTGCCGGCGCCCGTCCGGCGCCGGCCTTCATACCGATTCGGACGGCTGCGGCGCCTCGGCCGGCATCTCGGCATCGCGGAACACGACACTGACGAGCAGGCCGCCCGCGGCCGCGTCGCCGAGCGACACCGTCGCGCCCTGCTGCGCAGCCACGCGCTTGACGATCGCGAGCCCGAGCCCGCTGCCCGATACGTCGGTGCGCGCCCGCGCGGAGCTGTCGCGGTAGAAGCGGTCGAACACGCGCTCGCGCTCGTCGGCCGGAATGCCGGGCCCGCTGTCGCCGATCTGCACGCACGCGCGGCCGGCCGCGTCGCGGGTCAGCGACACGTCGATGCGTCCGCCGTCCGGCGTGTACTTCACCGCGTTGTCGAGCAGGTTGCCGAACATCACGCGCAGCGCGCCGACGTCCGCGACGACGCTCGCCGCGCGCGTCTCCTCGAAGCCGAGATCGATGTCGTGCCGTTGCGCGAGCGGCGCAAGCGCGGCCACGCATTCGGCGAGCAGCGCCTGCAGGTCGACCGGCTCGCGCATCGTCGCGCCATCCGGTTCGGCGCGTGCGAGCGCAAGCAGTTGCTCCGTGAGGCGCGTCGCACGCGACACGCCATCCTGGAGATCCGCGACCGCCTCGCGGCGCGATGCGTCGTCCTTCGCGCGGGCGACGAGCTGCGCCTGGATCTGCACGGCCGCGAGCGGCGTGCGCAGTTCGTGCGCGGCATCGGCCACGAAGGCCTTCTGCGT
>NZ_JAAGPG010000597.1:0-241 GCF_017104665.1 Burkholderia sp. Se-20378
GCATCCTTAAAAAAAAAAAACAAAAAACCCCCCCCCCCCCCCCCTCCCCCCCCCCTCCCCCCCGCCCTCTACTGCTGCTAACAGATGTGACACCGTCACTCCTTACACCCATACCACACCAACACACTCATCAGTATACCTCCGCTCCTGCAAATCTCCACACCTCGCGCACCATCACGAGACACGACGTACAGTAACATGCAACACAGCGCAACATGTCAATCAGACCACACAAATCACA
>NZ_JAAGPG010000598.1:0-4823 GCF_017104665.1 Burkholderia sp. Se-20378
CGCGCATGCGGCCGGCGGCTGGCAATGGATCGTGCTCGGCACGGTGGCCGGCGTCGGCTACGGCCTCGCCTGGCGACGCGGCGGACTGCTCGCGTCCGCGCTCGCGCATGCGGGGTTGAACGTCGTCCACTTCGGCCTGTTCACCTACCCGATGCTCGACGCCGCGCGCTGACGACCGCGCGGCGCCGCCGCTCAGTTGATCCCGGCGACCGCGTGCGGCACGTACGGGCGTTCGAGCGTGGCGATCTCGTCGTCGGTCAGTTTCAGTTCGAGCGCGGCCAGTGCATCGTCCAGCTGCTGCGGCTTCGAAATGCCGACGATCGGCGCGGTGACCCCGCGCTTCTGCGCGACCCAGGCGAGCGCGACCTGCGCACGCGGCACGTTGCGGGCGGCCGCGATCGTCGCCACGGCGTCGACGACCGCCTTGTCCGATTCGGCCGTCGCATCGTAGAGCCGCTGGCTGACCACGTCGCTCTGCTGCCGCTCGGTCGACTCGTCCCAGTTGCGCGTGAGCCGGCCGCGCGCGAGCGGGCTCCACGGAATCACCGCGATCCCTTCGTCTTCGCACAGCGGCAGCATTTCCCGCTCTTCTTCCCGATACAGCAGGTTCAGGTGGTTCTGCATGCTGACGAAGCGGGTCCAGCCGTGCTGCTTCGACGTGTGCAGCGCCTTCGCGAACTGCCACGCGAACATCGACGATGCGCCGATATAGCGCGCCTTGCCGGCCTTCACGACGTCATGCAGCGCCTCGAGCGTCTCCTCGAGCGGCGTGCCGTTGTCCCAGCGGTGAATCTGGTAGAGATCGACATAGTCGGTGCCGAGCCGCTTCAGGCTCTGGTCGATGTCGGTCATGATCGCCTTGCGCGACAGCCCCGCGCCGTTCGGCCCCGGCCGCATCCGGTAGAACACCTTGGTCGCGATCGCGATCTCGTCGCGTTTCGCGAAATCGCGCAGCGCGCGGCCGACGATCTCCTCCGACGTGCCGTCGGAATACATGTTCGCGGTATCGAAGAAGTTGATGCCGGCCTCGACCGCCCGCTGGATGATCGGGCGGCTCTCCGCTTCCGGCAGCGTCCACGGATGCGAGCCGCGTGACGGTTCGCCGAACGTCATGCAACCCAGCACCAGCTTGGACACTTCCAGCCCTGTCGACCCGAATTTCACGTATTCCATTGCACGCCTCGCCATTGAAGTTGAGCTGACGGCCGGATGCGCGCCGCGCATCCGCCGGACCGTCGCATGGTATCCCGGGCAGCAAAAATGCGTGCGGCATCGCCGCAAGATGCGAAGGAGGTGCTCGCGAGCGCGAGGTCGCGCGCGGCGCCGGCTGCGCAGCACGTGCGCAGCGGCGCCGGCCGCTTGCTTACTTGGCCTGGTCGGCGATCGGCTGCAGGAATGCGGAAAAGCCGGTCAGCATGATCTGCACGCCGATGCACAGCAGCAGGAATGCCGACACGCGCTTCGCGACCTTGGTGCCTTCGCTGCCGAGGTAGCGCGACAGCAGCGCGGAACGGCTGTAGACCTGCCAGATCACGATCGCCACCAGCACGGAGACGGCGATCGACACGATGCTCGACAGCATGAATTCCGACAGCTTGTGCGTGCGGTTCGCGTTCAGCGCGATCGCGGTGGCGATCGAGCCGGGGCCGACCGTCAGCGGCATGGTCAACGGGAAGAACGCGCGCGTCATGATCGCGTTCGCGTCGATCGGCTTGACCGGCGTGTCGCCGCCGCCCGGGCCGTCGGGTTCGTTGAGCATCTGCCAGCCGGCGACGGCAACCGCGAAGCCGCCGCCGATCCGCAGCGCTTCCATCGAAATCCCGAAGAAATGCAGCACCGGCGTGCCGGCGAAGAACGCGACCATCAGCACGATGAACGCATTGAACGCGACCTTCCTCGCGAGCAGATCGCGCTCTTGCTCGGTAAGCGCCTCGGTCCGTTCGAGAAACAGGAACGCGATGCCGATCGGGTTGATGATGCCGATCAGGCCGGTGAAGCCGAACAGGATCTCGGAGATAAGGCGATTGACGATCATCGGATGAAGAATCGGTCGGGACTGGGCCGGCAGCGCGCCGGAGGTCACGCATTGTAGAGCAAGCGCCCGCGCCCGAGCCGCAAAATTCGGCCGGGCCCGCCGTGCCGTCGATCGCCGCCGTTTCCGCTTGGTTTCCCCCTTACCCGGCGCCCGCCTCCCATGCCGGCGGCCGCTTCGCGAAGAACGCGGTGAAGCCCTCCTTCGCTTCCGGTGTCGCCCGCACGCGGGAGATCGTCTGCGCGGTGAACGCCGCGCGCTCGTCCGACGGCGGATACTCGCCGATCGCATCGAAGAAGCGCTTGATCTCCATCAGCGCGTTCGGCCCATTGCGGCCGAGTTCGGCGAGCGTCTTGTCGAGTGCTTCGTCGAGCGAATCGAGCGGCACGGCCTGGTGGATCAGGCCGATCGCGACCGCTTCAGCCGCGGCGAGCTGGGTCGCCGTCAGCGCGAGCCGGCGCGCCTGGCGCTGGCCGACCGCCTCGACCAGGTACGGGCCGATCACGGCCGGCAGGATCCCGAAGCGTGCCTCGCTGACCGAGAAGCGCGCGTGATCGCTCGCGATCACGATGTCGCACGCCGCGCACAGGCCAACGCCGCCGCCGAACGCATGGCCCTGCACGCGCGCCACCGTCGGCTTCGGGCATCGCCGGATCGCGCGCCTCATCGCGGCGAATCGCCCCGCGTCGCGCAGGTTCGCGGCCGCGTCGTTCGCGCTCGCGCGCTGCATCCACTGCAGGTCGGCGCCCGCGCAGAACGCGCGGCCCTCCGAACGCAGCACGATCGCTCGCACGTCGTCGCGCCGGCCGAGCGTGGTGAACGCGTCGGTCAGTTCGGCGATCATCGTCTCGTCGAACGCGTTGAGCACGTCGCCGCGCTGCAGCGCGACGGTTGCGATGCCGCGCGCATCGACCGTGACGGCCAGGGTCTTCAATCCATCCATCGAACAGGTTTCCTCGGGTAGAACGGCAAACAGGGGAATTACGCGGCCTGGCGGCGGTCGATCACGCGCCGGGCCTTGCCGGTCGCGGTCGCGGGAATGCCGCCCGCCGCCAGCACCGTCACGCCGGACGACACGCCGACCATGGTCTTGATCCGGTGCTGCAGCTCGCGCGCGAGCGCCACGCGATCGCTTTCGCTGACGGACGCGGCCACTTCGGAGCGCAGTTCGACCGCGAGGTCGAGCCGGTCCATGTGACCGTCGCGCGACAGCGTGATCTGGAACTGGCCCGACAACTGCGGCAGCGCGACGACGATCTCCTCGATCTGGCTCGGGAACACGTTCACGCCGCGCACGATCAGCATGTCGTCGGAGCGACCGGTGATCTTCGCGAGACGGCGCATCGCGCGCGCGGTCGGCGGCAGCAGCGCGGTGAGGTCGCGGGTGCGGTAGCGGATCACCGGCATCGCTTCCTTCGTCAGCGACGTGAACACGAGCTCGCCCTGGCTACCGTCGGGCAGCACTTCGCCCGTGACCGGATCGATGATTTCCGGGTAGAAATGGTCTTCCCAGATCACCGGGCCGTCTTTCGTCTCGACGCATTCGCACGCGACGCCCGGGCCCATTACCTCCGACAGCCCGTAGATGTCGAGCGCGTCGATGCCCACGCGCGTCTCGACTTCCTCGCGCAGCGCCTGCGTCCACGGCTCCGCGCCGAAGATGCCGATCTTCAGCGACGACTCGGCCGGGTCCATCCCCTGCCGCACCATCTCGTCGATCAGGTTCAGCATGTACGACGGCGTGACGAGAATGATCTTCGGCTCGAAATCGCGGATCAGCTGCACCTGCTTCTCGGTCTGCCCGCCCGACATCGGCACGACCATGCAGCCGAGCCGTTCCGCGCCGTAGTGAATCCCGAGGCCGCCCGTGAAGAGGCCATAGCCGAACGCGTTGTGCAGCGTATCGCCCGGGCGGCCGCCCGCGGCGCGGATCGAGCGCGCGGTCACGTTCGCCCACGTATCGATGTCGCGCGCGGTGTAGCCGACCACCGTCGGCTTGCCGGTCGTGCCGCTCGACGCGTGCACGCGCACGACCTGCTCGCGCGGCACCGCGAACAGCCCGAACGGATAGTTGTCGCGCAAGTCGTTCTTGGTCGAGAACGGGAATTTCGCGAGATCGGCGAGCGACTTCAGGTCGTCCGGATGCACGCCTGCCGCATCGAACGTGCGGCGATAGTGCGGGACGTTGTCGTATGCGTGGCGCAGCGACCACTTGAGGCGCTCGAGCTGCAGCGCCTGCAGTTCGTCGCGGCTGGCGGTCTCGATCGGCTCGAGGGCGGCGGCGGGATGCGTCGGGTGAGTCATCGGGGTGCTCCTCCAATGGAGTGATGTCGTTATCGTGTTCGAAGTGACGGGGGCGACGGCTACGACCGGAACGTGCGGCCAGCCGCATGCAGCGCGGCGATGCGCGGCGACACGCGATAGCGGTCCTCGCCGTAGCTCGCCGCGAGGTTCGACAGCACGCGATGCACGCGGCCGATGCCGATCGCATCGGCCCACGCGAGCGGGCCGCACGGGTAGTTCACGCCCTTCTCCATCGCGAGATCGAGATCGGCGGGCGAACACACGCCCTGGTTCACCGTGTCGGCCGCCTCGTTCGCGAGCATCGCGACGGTACGCATCGCGACCATGCCCGGCACGTCCGCGACGCCGACGACGCGGAAGCCCGCCTGCTGGAACAGGCCGACCGCGTCCGCGTAAGCCGCATCGCTGCACTGGAGCGCGCGCGTCAGCGCGACGAGCCCGGCCTGTGCGTAATCGCGTGCAAGGTCGACCAGCACGAGATCGGCGA
>NZ_JAAGPG010000599.1:0-4944 GCF_017104665.1 Burkholderia sp. Se-20378
TCGCCGCGCCGCCGCGCATTGATCGCCGCCGGGCTCGGCGTGCTGGCCGCGCCGTCGCTGGTGCGCGCGAAGCCGCGCACGGTGCGAATCTCGAAAGGCTATGGCGTGCTGTACCTGCCGCTGCTCGTGATGGAGAAGCAGCGGCTGTTCGAGCGGCACGCGGCGCGCCACGGCGTGCGCGACGTCGTGGTCGACTGGGTGCTGCTCGACGGCGGCAATTCCGTCAACGACGCGATGATGGCCGGCACGCTCGACTTCGCGGGCGCCGGTGCGCCGGGTTTCATCGAGCTGTGGGCGCGGGCGCGCGGCATTCCAAATGTCGAGGTGATCGGCATCAGCGGGCTGTCGACCTCGTCGCTGTCGCTGAACGCAAACCGGCCGGGCCTCACGTCGCTGCGCGACTTCACGCCGTCCGACCGGATCGCGGTGCCGGGCATCCGCACGTCGCTGTCGGCGGTGGTGCTGCAGATGGTCGCGAGCAAGCAGCTCGGCCCCGCGCATTTCGCACAGCTCGATTCGATCACCGTGAGCCTGCCGCATCCGCAGGCGATGCAGGCGCTGATTCGCCGCGAGAACGGCGTCACCGCGCATTTCACGTCGCCGCCGTTCTCGACGCTGGAGCTGCGGCAGCCGGGCATCCACCGCGTCGTGAATTCGGTCGACGTGCTCGGCCCGATGACGCACGACGTCGTATTCGCGCCGAAGCGGCTCGTCGATACCGAGCCCGCGCTGGCCGTCGCTTTTCTCGGCGCACTCGACGAAGCGAACCGCCTGATCGCGCAGGACCCGCGCGCGGCGGCGGCGCTCTTTGCGGCGTCGTCGGGCGTCGGCATGTCGCACGACGACGTGATGCAGATGCTCGCCGCACCCGACACGCGCTTCTCGGTGCTGCCGAACCAGCTGATGGACTACGTCGAATTCCTGTACCTGGCCGGCACGATCAAGGCGAAGCCGCGTGCGTGGCACGAGATGTTCGCGCCGATGCTCGACGCGTACCGGTCGGGCTGATACCGCCGCTCCCTTTCATCGAAATACCTCGCGCCGTGCGCTCGTCGCGCGCGGCGCCGATTCATCCGAAATGCAACTGCTTTGCAACCGCTATGCAACCGATTCACGCAAGGAGCCTGAAGTGAACGCTACCGACACCCTGGACCCCGCGTCCGCCGAAGAACAGCGCATCATGTCGAAGATGGCGCGGCGCCTGCTGCCCATCCTCGTCGTGATGTTCCTGATCGCGTTCATCGACCGGCAGAACGTCGGCTTCGCGAAGCTGCAGATGGTGCACAGCCTCGGGATGACGGAAGCCGCGTTCGGGCTCGCGTCGTCGCTGTTCTTCATCGGCTACCTGCTGTTCGAGGTGCCGAGCACGCTCGCGCTGCATCGCTACGGCGCGCGCGTCTGGCTCGCGCGGATCATGCTGACGTGGGGGCTCATCACCGTGCTGATGGGCTTCACGACGTCGATGCCCGCATTCTGCGCGCTGCGCTTCGTGCTCGGCATCGCCGAGGCCGGTTTCTATCCGGGCGTGATCTACTACCTGACGCTGTGGTTCCCGCAAAGCTATCGCGCGAAGGTGCTCGGCATCTTCACGCTCGGCAGCGCGCTCGCGAACATGCTCGGCTCGCTGGTCGGCGGCGTGCTGCTGAGCCTGAACGGCGTGTGGGGGCTCGCGGGCTGGCAGTGGGTGTTCGTGGCGACGGGCATCCCGGCGGTGATCGTTGCAATCGTCGTGTTCCGCGTGCTGCCCGCATCGGTGCGCGACGCACGTTTCCTCGGCGACCGCGAGAAGCAGATCGTCGAGGCCGCGCTCGAACGCGAGAAGCCCGCGCAGGCCGAACACGGCCAGCCGTGGAAGGCGCTGCTCGATCCGCGCGTGATGCTGTTCGCGGCGACCTACATGCTGATGTCGACGTCGCTGTATGGCGTAACGTACTGGCTGCCGACGCTCGTGAAGTCGTTCGGCGTGTCGAGCACGACGAACGGCGTCCTGAGCATGCTGCCGTGGGCGCTCGCGGTGCTGCTGCTGGTGTGGCTGCCGGGGAAGCTGCGCCGCGCGAAGAGCATCCTGCGCACGATCGCGATCGTTGCCGCGCTTGGCGCGCTCGGCTTCCTGCTGAGTCTCGTGCTGCCGTCGACGCCGCTGCGTTTCATCGCACTCGTGTTGGGCGGCGCATGCATCCCGCTGCTGTATCCGTGCTTCTGGTCGATGCCGCCGCGTTACTTCACCGGCGCGCGGGCGGCGGCGAGCGTCGCGGCGATCAACTCGATCGGCAACCTCGGCGGCTTCTTCAGCCAGAACCTGATGCCGTTTGCCGGCAAGGTCACGGGCACCGCGTTCGGGCCGATGATCGTGCCGATCGTGTGTCTTGCGCTGCTCGGGATCGGCGCGCTGGTCGCGTGGACGCGGTCGGAGCGGGGGATGGTGGCGGCGCGGGCGTGACGGCGTGCGGCGTTACCGCTTCATCAACTGGTTTCCGACGAACGCGAAGTTGGCTGTCGCGTGCGTGTTCGACAGCAGGTACTTGAGCGCGTGGATGTCGGGAGCGGTCGTCGTGAAGCGGTTGTCGCCGTCGAAGATGAAGTCCCATGTGACGATGCCGCGGCTGGTGCCCGGATCGTCCACGTGAATCTCCTTCAATGATGCAAGCGGATACGCGCGCTCGTGCCAGTCGAACAGGTGCCGCACGTAGAGGTGATCCGGTGTGACGATCTCGTAGCGCCGAAGGAAGGGCGTCGCGATGAGAAGGAGCACCGTCGTGAAGATCAGCCACGAGCGGGCGCCGCGCCACAGGACGGCCCGCGCCGACGGGCGGCCGCGCACCATGACGCGGTAGCGCGCGTAAGTGGGCTGCATGATGAGCGCGGTGCCGAACCACCAGGCGATCGCGATGAACCCGAGCGGCACGTTCATGAACGGCACCGAAAACGCGCCGACGAAGCTCGTCGGAAAATCCAGGAGCCGCGCGGTCGACACGAACCCGAGACCGATGTAGCTGCCCGCCGGATGCGGGATGAACACGGCCGTCGTCAGGGCCTGCAGCGCGAGCAGGACGGGCCAGCACAGCAGCGATACGGCCAGCCAGCCGGCCAGGGCGGCGAGAAAGAAGAGTGGATAGCTCAGGACGGATTTCATCGTGGTGGAGGCGCGAGGTCCGGATGGTCGACGCCTCGGCGCGAGAGCGAGGCGGGACAGTGACAAATTGTAGCGTTGTGCCGAAGCGGATCATGCGGGCAATGTCGCCTTGGGCCGGCCGGCGGCCGCGCACGACCATGCAGCGAATGCGTCGTGGTCGGCAAGCTGGCACTTTGTGCATCCTGCCGATGCGTTACGATGCGTCGCAGGTATGGCGCATGGCGTGGGCAATGAAAACGACGACGATGGGTAGGTTGGGCGACGACATTTCGCGCCGACGCATGCAGCGCGAGTTTGTCGCGCGAGGCCTGGCATCACGCGGCGAGGCGCGGCGGACCGGTGAATACATCGATGCCGCGCACGTCCTTGCGGAACTTGAGCGCATGCTGGAAGCGGCGCGCGCGACGAAGGCCGTCGATTGAATCGGCGGATCAGGGGCATACGTTACCGGGCAGGCAGCGATCGTCGCTGTTCGGCGCCCGCCGGCATCATCGCCGTCACGGGGTATCTACCCGCGCGAACCCCCAACTCCGCCATGCGCGACCGTCACCTGCGCAGGCGACAGCGGAATCTCCACCTCGACCGTCGTCCCTTCGCCGAGCGTCGTCGCGATCCGCAGCGTGCCGCCGACGAGGTACGCACGCTCGCGTAACCCGACCAGCCCGAACGATCCCGACTTGCGCGGCACGCCGGGATCGAAGCCCGCGCCGTCGTCGCGAATCGTCAACTCGATCGCATGGTTCGCATGCACGAGTTCGACGGTCGCATGCGACGCGGCCGCGTGCCGCGCGACGTTCGCGAGCGCTTCCTGCGCGATGCGGAACACGGCGGTCGCGTAAGGCTCGTCGAGCTGCAGCTCGGGCGGGTCGACATGCAGCGCGCATTCGATGCCGTGCCGATGCCGGAAATCCTCCACGAGCCATTGCATTGCCGCGGCGAAGCCGAGATCGTCGAGCATCAGCGGGCGCAGGTCCGACGCGATGCGGCGCGTCGCGGCCACCGCGCCGCGCGCCAGCGCGTGCATCGCCGCGATCTTGCGCGCCAGCAACGCATCGTCCTGCGGCACGCGGTCGATCAGCCATTCCAGATCGTTCTTCAGCGTCGCGAGCGTCTGCGCGAGTTCGTCGTGCAGTTCGCGTGCGATGCGGCGCTGCTCGGCCTCGCGTGCGCTCGCGCTGATCGCGGCGATCTCGCGCAGCTCCTCGCGCGACGCCTGCAGCGCCCGCTCCGCGCGCACGCGATCCTCGACTTCGCGTCGCAGGTCGCGGTTCGACGCGCTCAGTTGCGCGGTGCGCGCGGCGACACGCTGTTCGAGCCGTTCGTTCGCGTCGTTCAGCTGCGCGCTCTTCTGCACGACGAGCAGATGCTGGTAGCGCGCGCCGGCCAGCGCGCGCACCGTCTGCGCATGCAGCCGGCCGTTCTCGAACAGCATCGCGAACAGCACGACGCCGGATGCGACGAGGCCGTACGCACGCCCCGCGTAGAAGCCGAGGTCATAGCGCCCGTGGTTGAGCATCGACGACAGCGCGATGTCGAACAGCCACGCGACGAGCACCGTCATCACCCACAGGTCGAGCACGGAATGGCGTCGCCGCCGCTGCCACATCAGCATCAGCGCGACCAGGTTCAGCCCCCAGACGATCGTGATCGCGTTCGTCATCGTCGCGGCCATCCGGTTGCCGTTCATGATGCGCGGCAGCAGGTCGTGGCCGGCCGTCGCGAGCAGCGCGAGCGCGACCGTCGCGCCGACCGCGGCCGCGATGCACAGCACGATGGGAATCGCCGCGCGGCGCTGCGGGGCAGGGATCGGG
>NZ_JAAGPG010000600.1:0-4645 GCF_017104665.1 Burkholderia sp. Se-20378
TTCGACGCCGTCCACCGCGAGCGGCCGCCCGCCCGCGACGAAGCGCGCGGCCGACGTGTTGTCGGCCACCACGCTCTTCAGGTCGAACTTGAAGTCGCGGTAGCGGCTGTCGATCACCTCGATGCCGGCGATGACGAAATCCGTCGCGGCGAGCACCGAGCCGATATGGCAGCCCGGCCCTTTCAGCTCGGCTTTGGTCACGAACGCGATCTCGGGCTCCACCTTCGGATGGATCAGTGCCGACGTATCGCACTCGCCGCCGTCGGGCAGGTCGTAGAGGTCCGTGAGGAAGCCGAACACGGGCGTATCGACGCCCATCTGGCGCATCTTCGCGTGCGACGTCAGGCCGGCCTTGTAGCCGACGATCCGCGCGCCATGCCCGAGCTGCCGGCGGCGGATCGCATCCTGCACCGCGTAGGCATCGTCCCAGTCCATCTCGGGATGACGGTCGGTGATCTTCGGCGTGTCGCGCGCGTCGCGCATGCAGCCGTCGAGATGCTCGGCGAGCGATTCGACGATGTCGGTGGTCAGGTTCATGCGGCCTCCCGCTTCGCTTGCGCCGCGCGCGCCTTCGCGAGCGTCAGCGCGGTGTCTTCGATCATGTCCTCCTGCCCGCCGACCATCCCGCGCCGGCCGAGCTCGACGAGGATGTCGCGCGCCGGGATCCCGTACTTGTCGCCCGCGCGCTTCGCGAACAGCAGGAACGAGCCGTACACGCCCGCATAGCCGAGCGTCAGCGCGTCGCGATCGACGCGAATCGGGAAATCCATCATCGGCACGACGAGATCCTCCGCGACGTCCTGGATCTTCCAAACGTCGACGCCGGTCTCGATGCCCATCCGCTCGCACACGGCGACGAACACTTCGAGCGGCGTATTGCCGGCGCCCGCGCCGAGCCCGGCCGCCGCGCCGTCGATCCGGTTCGCGCCGGCCTCGATCGCGGCGATCGAATTCGCGACGCCCATCGCGAGGTTGTGGTGGCCGTGGAAGCCGAGCTCCGTCTGCGGCTGCAGCGCGTCGCGCACCGCACCGAGACGCGCCTTCACGTCGTCGGGCAGCATGTAGCCGGCGGAATCGGTGATGTAGATGCAGTTCGCGCCGTACGACTCCATCAGCTTCGCCTGCTTCACGAGCCCTTCCGGGCTGTTCATGTGGCTCATCATCAGGAAGCCGACGGTATCCATGTCGAGCTTGCGCGCCATCGCGATGTGCTGCTCGGAGACATCGGCCTCGGTGCAGTGCGTCGCGACGCGGATCGTATGCACGCCGAGCGCGTGCGCCTCCTTCAGGTGGTCGACGGTGCCGATGCCCGGCAGCAGCAGCGCCGATACCTTCGCGCGCTTGAGCAGCGGGATCACCGCGCCGAGGTATTCGGCGTCGGTGTGCGCGGGAAAGCCGTAGTTGACCGACGAGCCGCCGAGCCCGTCGCCGTGCGTGACTTCGATCAGCGGCACGCCGGCCGCGTCGAGCCCGGTCGCGACCGCGCGCATCTGGTCGAGCGTCATCTGGTGACGCTTCGGGTGCATGCCGTCACGCAGCGTCATGTCGTGGACGGTGATTCGCTTGCCTTTGAGATTCATTGCCGTTTCCTTGTTCGTCCGGTCGTGGGATGAGCGCGCGTCAGGCTGCCTGCGCGGCCGGCTGAAGCGCGAGGCGGCCGGCCAGCATTTCCTCGGCGAACATCTCGGCGGTGCGCGCGGCGGCGGCCGTCATGATGTCGAGGTTGCCCGCGTACTTCGGCAGGTAGTCGCCGAGGCCTTCGACTTCGAGGTAGATCGACACGCGGTTGCCGTCGAATACCGGCCCGTTGACGAGCCGGTAGCCGGGCACGTAGCGCTGCACGTCGGCGATCATCGCGTGCACCGATTCGACGATGCGCGCCTCGTCGGGCGCGGTCTCGGTCAGGCAGTGCACGGTGTCGCGCATGATCAGCGGCGGGTCGGCCGGGTTGATCACGATGATCGCCTTGCCCGCCTTCGCGCCGCCGACCTGCGCGACCGCGGCCGACGTCGTGCGCGTGAATTCGTCGATGTTCTTGCGCGTGCCGGGGCCGACCGAACGCGACGACACCGTCGCGACGATCTCGCCGTACGCGACCGGCTGCACGCGGGACACCGCGCACACCATCGGGATCGTCGCCTGGCCGCCGCACGTGACCATGTTCACGTTCATCTCGCCGGAGCCGATGTGGTCCATCAGGTTGACGGGCGGGACGCAGTACGGGCCGATCGCGGCCGGCGTCAGGTCGATCATCAGCACGCCGAGCGCGTTGAGCTTGCGGCTGTTCTCCGCGTGCACGTAGGCGCTCGTCGCGTCGAACGCGATCTGCACGCCGTCGGCCTGCACGTGCGGCAGCAGGCCGTCGACACCCTCCGCGGTCGTCTTCAGGCCGAGTTCGCGCGCACGCTTCAGGCCGTCGGAATCGGGATCGATGCCGACCATCCAGACAGGTTCGAGCACGGGGCTGCGCATGAGTTTGGCGAGCAGGTCGGTGCCGATGTTGCCGGGGCCGATCAGCGCGCAACGGATTTTTCGGGTCATGGGGAATTCCTCGTTTGCCAGTGAAGGGGAACGGCGCCGCTCACGCGAACCGCACCGAACATGCGCCGATCCCGCCGATCGACACGCGGAAGTTGTCGCCGGGCCCGGCCGGCGCCATCGCGGCGAGCGCGCCGGACAGGATCACTTCGCCGGCCTTCAGCGGGATGCCGAGCCGGCCGAGCGTATTGGCGAGCCACGCGACGGCATTGACCGGCGAGCCGAGCGCGGCCGCGCCGGCGCCGGTGCCGATCACGTCGCCGTTTTTCTCGAGCACCATCCCGCACGTCGCGAGATCGACGCGACGCGTGCTCACCGCCTTGTCGCCGAGCACGAACACGCCGCACGACGCGTTGTCGGCCACGGTGTCGCCGATCCGGATCTTCCAGTCGCGAATCCGCGAATCGACGATCTCGAAGCACGGCATCACGCATTCGGTCGCGGCCAGCACCATCGCGTTCGTCACGCCGGGGCCGAGCAGGTCGCGCTTCAGCACGAACGCGATCTCGCCTTCCGCCTTCGGCTGGATCAGCGTGTCGAGCGGAATGCACGCGCCTTCGCCATACACCATCCCCGACAGCAGGTAGCCGAAATCGGGCTGGTACACGCCGAGCATGTCCATCACGGCCTTCGACGTGACGCCGATCTTCTTGCCGATCACGGTTTCCCCGGCGTCCAGGCGGCGCTGCACGAAGCGCTGCTGGATCCGGTACGCGTCGTCGACCGACAGGTCCTCGTGCTGCGACGTCAGCGGTGCGACGGGCGTGCGCGAGGTCATCGCGTCGTACAGCCGGTCGCCCAGCGCGGTAATCAACGTGGAGTCCATAAGAGTTTTCCGGTCAGTAACGGGTGGATCAGAGCTTGATGCAGACGTTGCGGAGTTCCGTGTAGAACTCGAGCGAATGCACGCCGCCTTCGCGGCCGATGCCCGATTGCTTCGCGCCGCCGAACGCGGTGCGCAGGTCGCGCAGGAACCACGAATTGACCCATGCGATGCCGACGTCGATCGACGCGGCGACGCGATGCGCGCGGGACAGGTTGGTGGTCCAGATCGCGGTCGACAGCCCGTACGCGTTCGCATTCGCGCGGCCGATCACCTCCGCTTCCGAATCGAACGGCATCACGAGCGTGCACGGCCCGAAGATCTCGTCGCGCGCGATCGGCGAATCGTCGCCGAGGCCCGTCCAGATCGTCGGCTGCACCCACGCGCCGTCGCGCAGCGCGTCCGGCATGTCGGGCACGCCGCCGCCGGTCACGACCGTCGCGCCGAGCTCGGCGGCCTTGCGGTAGTACGACAGCACCTTGTCGCGGTGCTCCTGGCTGATCAGCGGGCCGATGCCGGTCGTGTCCGCTTCCGGGCGGCCCGGCCGCAGTTGCTCGGCGCCGGCTTTCAACGCGGCGACGAAGCGCTCGAACAGCGGACGCTCGACATACACGCGCTCGGTGCCGAGGCACACCTGCCCCGCGTTCGCGAAGCACGAGCGCAGCGTGCCTTCGACGGCCGCGTCGAAATCGCAGTCGGCGAACACGATCGCCGCATTCTTGCCGCCCATTTCGAGGCTGACGGGCCGCGCGCCGTCGGCCGCCGCCTTCATGATCGCCGCGCCGGTGCGCGTCTCGCCGGTGAACGTGATCGCGTTCACGCCGGGATGGGTCGTCAGGAATTCGCCGGCCGAGCCGGGCCCGAAGCCGTGCACGACGTTGTAGACGCCGCGCGGCACGCCCGCTGCGTTCATCACTTCGCCGAGCAGCGCAGCCGTCTGCGGCGTTTCCTCCGACGGCTTCACGACCACCGTGTTGCCGCAGGCCAGCGCGGGGCCGACCTTCCACGTCATCAGCAGCAGCGGCAGGTTCCACGGGCAGATCACGCCGACCACGCCGACCGGGCGGCGGATCGCATAGTTGAGCGCGCCCGCGCCGTCCGGCGTTGCCATCTCGAAGGTTTCGCCCGGCACGTTCTTCACGATGTCGGCGAACACCTTGAAGTTCGCCGCGCCGCGCGGGATGTCGATATGGCTCGCGAGGCTGACCGGCTTGCCGGTATCGGCCACTTCGGCTTCGAGGAAGTCGTCGAAGCGGCGCGTGATGCCGTCGGCCACCGCGTACA
>NZ_JAAGPG010000601.1:0-4809 GCF_017104665.1 Burkholderia sp. Se-20378
GCCGGCGCATCGGCATCGAACGGCACGGCGCCGACCACCGCTGCGCCCGCATGGCCGTGCGCCTGCGCACGACGCAGCGCCTCCGTCACGCGCGCGGCCAGCGGCGTATCCGCGTGCGGAATCGCTTCCGCCGGATCGGCTGCGAGCAGCGTATGGGCCGGTGTCGAGAGAAACAGCGGCGCATCGGCGCGATACAGATCCCATATGTTTTGAGGTACTAATAGATCGGAAGGACGGGATATCGCATTCATCGCATTCATCTCCAGATTGAAGGGCCGGCGCGTCGCACCGGCCGTGTCGTCACATTTCGGCGGTGAGGCTCACCGCGACGCGGCGCCCCTGATCGACCAGCCAGTTGCCGCTCAGGCCGGTCGTGCGCGTGCGATCGTCGATCGGAACCATCTTGTTGGTCAGGTTCAGCACCGCGAAATTGACGGAGAAACGCTTGTCGATCCGGTAGCGGCCGCCGAGATCGAAGGTCGTCGTCGACGGACGTTCGCGGACACCCTGCGCGCCGTTGCGGAACGCCGCCCAGTATTCGCTGCCGATGTAGTTCGCCGTCGCGTACAGGTCGAGCTTGGCGGTCGGCGTCCAGTCGACCTGCACGTTGAATTTGTGCTTGGGTGTCTTGTCGAGCGGATAGCCGTCGAGCGCGCTGCCATTGAACGCCTTCTCGCCGCTGCCTTCGCGACGCGACTGCGTCAGCGTGTAGCTGCCCGACACCTTCAGCGTGCGCATCACGCGCGTGCCCGCGCCGAGTTCGAGTCCGTACAGCTTGACCCGATCGATGTTGTCGTACACGTAGATGTTGCGGCCCGGCGAGCGCGGATCGGCCTTGCCCGTGTCGTAGCTGGCCACCTTGTTCTTGAACAGGTTGTTGAACAGCGTCAGCCCCGCGTACGTGTCGCCGAGGTCGTAGCGCACACCGAGCTCCTCGGTCAGGCTCGTCTCGGGCTTGAGATCCGGATTGCCGCACAGCGTGCCGGGCATCGCCCCCGCCGCGCCGCCCGACGTCATGCAGTAGCCGCCCGTGCTCTGGCGCAACGACGGCGGCCGGAAGCCCGTCGACACGCCGCCACGCACCGTCCACGCCTGGCTGAGCTTGTAGACGCCGTAGATGCGCGGGCTCACGTGGCTGCCGTAGCGATCGTCATGATCGAGCCGCACGCCGGTCGTCAGCGTGAACCGGTCGTTGAAGAAGTAGTCATTCTCGCCGAACAGCGCCCACGCATTGCGCCGGATCCGGTCCGAGTTCGCCGCACGGCCCTGCGGCACCGCATCCTGGCGCGCCACGCCCGACAGCGTCGACCAGATATGCTGACCGCCGACCGTCAGGATGTTGCGCTCGCCCCACCAGGGCACCTCGGCCTTGCCTTCGAGGATCGTGTCGGTCAGCGCGGGCCGGATCGCCTCGCGGCCAGCCGGCGTCCACTGGTCCTGCACGCCGCGCTCGCCATAGAGCGACAGCGTCGTGTTGCCGAAACCCCAGCGGCCGTCATGCGTGATGCCCCAGTAGTCGCGCACGTGGCGCGTCTCGGTCAGCGCCGTCGCGGCCGTGCGCGGCGTAAGCGGCGCCGCGCTCTTGCCCGGTGTGCTCAGGTAGGTAAGCTGCTCGCGCCCGATGTTCACGCTCACGTCCTGGTTGCGCGTGGGCTTCGCCGCCAGCTTCACGTCGAAGCTGCCGATCCGCTGCCCGTTCGCACCGCCCGTGCCGCTTTTCGCGTAGTAGATGTCGTCCTCGCCGCGATGCAGGAGCCGGCCGGACGCCTGCAGCCCGAGCACGTCGGATTTCAGCGGGCCGCCGAGCCAGAAGTCGACGCTTTGCGTATCGCCCTGGTTCGATTCGAGCTGCCACACACTGCCGGCCGTGATCGTGCCGCCCCAGCGCTTCGGCACCTTGCGCGTGATCACGTTGACCACGCCGCCCATCGCATCGGCACCGTACAGCGACGACATCGGCCCGCGCACGACCTCGATCCGCTCGATCGCGGACAGCGGCGGCATCAGGTTCGACTGCACGCCAGAACTGCCGCGATTCATCGTTTCACGTGTGTTCTGGCGACGACCGTCGACCAGCAGCAACGTGTATTCGCCTGGCATCCCGCGGATCGAGATGTCCTGGTCGTTCGGCGACGCACCGACGACGCTCACCCCCTCGACGTTGCCGACGATCTCGGCAACCGACGTATAAGGCTTCGCCTCGATGTCGTCGCGGGTGATCACGGAGATGCTCGCGGGCGCTTCGCGGATCGCCTGCTCGCGACGGCTTGCCGTCACGACGATCGCCTTCAGCGTGGCCGGATCCGGCGGATCGCCGGCAACCGGCGGCGCCGCGACCGCGGACGCGGCAGTCGGCTCGGCCGATCGATCAGGCGTCTGCGCCCACGCGCTCGACACGCCCATCAGGTACAGACCGGCAACGACGGCCGGCTTCAATGCAAAGTGTGCAGCTTGACTCGACATGGTGGCGCTTTCGATGTTTCATGATGTGATTGATTCTCATTTACATTATGAAACATGTAATGCGCCGAAATCTTTGCGTAAGCTACGAACTCGTTTGAGTCACGGCGGCTGTCTCGTCAGCGATGGTCGCTGCGGCGCGCGAGCGTCGGCGTGACGCCGAAGCGACGCTTGTAGGCGGTCGCGAAATTCGCGGCGCTCGTATAGCCGGCCAGCGCCGCAGCCTGCTTGACGCTCACCGCGTCGCGCTCGAGTGCGAGCCGCGCCCGCTGCAGGTGATGTTCGCGGATGAAGTCGAATACCGTCGTGCCGTAGGCGGCACGGAACTGCCGCTGCATCGCGTTCGTACTCATGCCGGCATGGCGCGCGATAGCGTCGAGCGACAAATCCTGTGCGGCATCGCTCGCCAGGAACGCGCGCAATTCCGCCATCCGGCGGTAGTCGCGCGATCCGAGCGCCGCAT
The DNA here is from genome assembly GCF_017104665.1 of Burkholderia sp. Se-20378. Lineage (NCBI taxonomy): Bacteria > Pseudomonadati > Pseudomonadota > Betaproteobacteria > Burkholderiales > Burkholderiaceae > Burkholderia > Burkholderia sp. Se-20378. Next base: position 2,924 of record NZ_JAAGPG010000601.1, read on the forward strand.
CCTGCGCCGGTGCGGCGTCCACCGCCTCCGCCTCGAGCGGCGCGAACGCCTCGGCAAGCAATTCCAGCACACGACTTTCGAGATAGATCGCCTGCAGCATCGGCTGATAGGTCGGCGGCCGTACGATCTGCTCGGCCAGTGCCGTCGCACGCGGCGTCGGCTGCCAGAAGCGGATCGCCAGGTGCGCGGACAGCATCGCATCCAGCCGCTCCGGCAGCATGCCGCGGCTCGCCGCCTGCAGATGCGCGAGCCACTCGCCCGACATCGCAAGACTGAGCCGCCGTGCATAGCCGCCCTTGCTGAGCCGTCGGCGGAACGTATCCGGCTGCACCGCGTTGAGCAGGAACGACTGCATCCGCACCGCTGGCCGCGGCACCGGAGCCCGGCTCGCGCGGTGCGCATCCGTCGTCAGCACAACGCGCCGGTCGCCGTACGACACGTCGAGCGCACCTTCGAGCAGCAGCACGAGATGCAGGCCCGGCGTGCACTGCCCCGACATCACCGCATCGAATTCGTCGGTCGCGTCGTCTGCATGGATGCGCAGGCCCGGACGCACCTCGCGGATTCGCGCAACGTGCGCGTCGTGGCGATGGCCGTCGGATTGGAAAGCAGCTGACGTCTGCGCTGTCATGTCTTGATACCCCGTTGCGTGTGTCGGGCGCGATGGGCCCGCACAAACCATTTCGTCGCTGGAACAAACAGCCGGCATCCCGCGATGTCCGACTGCTCGGTTACAATCAAATGCGAATTGTTCTCATTTACATCGTATCGGGAGTCGCGTGAGAAAGACAAGTGGAATGTGGGCCATGCTGGTCGCATGGCTGTGCAGCGGGTTCGTCGCGCAGGCGGCATGCGCGGACACCACCGTGACCGACCTCGCCGGTCGGCAGGTCCGGATTCCCGCGCGCGTCGAACGCGTGCTGCTCGGCGAAGGGCGCCTGCTGCCCGCGCTGGCGGTCGTCGACGCCGATCCCACCCGTCGCCTCGTCGGCATGATGGGCGATTTCGAACAGCTCGATCCGGCCAGCTACGGGCAATGGCTCGAACGGTTTCCGCACCTGAAGGACGTGCCGCGCATCGGCCGCTCGCAGGCCGGCAGCTTCAGCGACGAACGCGCGCTCGCGCTGCGCCCGCAGGTCGCGATCTTCGGCCTCGGCGGCGGCCACGGCCCTGGCGAGCGCGACCGCGAGACGCTGGCGCGGCTCGAAGCCGCCGGCGTTGCGATCGTCTTCGTCGATTTGCGGCACGACCCGCTCGTCAATACGACGCGCAGCATCGCACTGCTCGGCCAGGTCTTCGGCGCGCCGCAGCGCGCGGCGGATTTCAACGCGTACTGGCAGGCGCAGTTCGATCTCGTCCGTACGCGGCTCGCGAACGCGCACGCGGTCGCGCCAAGCGTGTTCCTCGAAAGCCGCGTCGGCCTGTCGAGCGACTGCTGCGACACGATGACGGGCATGATGGGGCGCCTGCTCGACGCCGCCGGCGGCAACAACATCGCGAAAGGCCGCGTGCCCGGCGAGCACGGCACGCTGAATCCGGAATACCTGCTCAGCCGCCAGCCCGATTTCTACATCGGCACGGGGATCGGCTCGACGCAGACGCTGCAAAGTGCGCCGCTGCGCATCGCACTCGGCGCCGGCGTGTCGCGCGACACCGCGACACGTTCGTTCGACCGGTCGCTGCAGCGCCCGCAGATTGCGCCGCTGCGCGCGGTGCGCGAGCGCCGGGCCTATGCGATCTGGCATCACTTCTACAACTCGCCGTTCAACGTCGTCGCGGTGCAGGCCATGGCCAAATGGCTGCATCCGGCGCTGTTCGCCGATGTCGACCCGCGCCGCACGCTCGACACCATGGTGCAACGCTTCCAGCCGGTTTCGCTGCAGGGC
>NZ_JAAGPG010000602.1:0-4737 GCF_017104665.1 Burkholderia sp. Se-20378
CCGTTGCGCGCCCAGTCGGCGAACTCGGTGTCGTAGCGATTGCCGATGGTCGCGACATGATTTGCGTAGCCGTCGTAATCGCCCACCCGGAAGCGCGACACGATCGTGTCGACGTCCGCGCGATGGCGCTCGAACATGAAGCGCGTCGCCATGTAGCCCCACCGGTACGCGCGCGTGACGTAGTCACTCGATGAGTAACGCGTGCCGAGCACGTCCGAGAAGCGGTATGCGCCCGTGCGCACCGCGTCGATCGACTCCTGGTTGTCGTTCTTTCTCGACAGATACTCGGCGACGCCTTCGATCCACCACACGGTCGGCTTCGCGGTGCTCACCGAGAAGTCGCCCGCCATGTCGTAGCGGCCGTCGAGATAGTGCGTGAACTCGTGCTCGAGGTTCCACACCTTGAACTCGGGCCGCAGCCACGAGGCCTCGTGCGCGATGAAGCGCGCCTGGTTGCCGGGCGCGGACGGATCACCCTCGAGATACATGCCGCCGTTGTCGGTGCTGATGCCGTAGATCACCGACGCGTATTTTCGATAGTTCGCATAGTCATCGAAAATGACGAGTTCGATCGTGTCGTTGCGATCGCCCGCGACCGGCTTGCGCCCGGTCTTCAACATCCGGTGGAAGTAGTCGTCCTGCTTCGCGACCGCCGTGCAGACCGACTGCAACTGCGGCATCGTCATGTCCTGCGCGAGAATGCGCACGCCCGCGTTGCATGCGTAGCGATTCGAGAGCACCGCGTCGGTCAGCCGCTTCTTGTAGTCGCAGGTGCCGTAGTCCGCGCAGTTGCCCGGATCGCCGTAGTCGACCGCTTCCGCCGCCGCGAGCCAGAGATCGCTGTCCGCGCCCGTCATGCTCGTCGACGCGAGCAGGTCCTGGATCATTTTCTTCACGCGCGGCTTCTGCGTCGGATAACGGAGGAAGCGAAACGTTTCGCGCGCCGCGTCGGCCAGCTGATAGGCGGCGCTCGTGTTCGACAGGCTCGCGCGGTTCGCCGTGACGAAGCGGTTGAGCGTCTCCGGGAGCGTCGCGTCGCTGTCGAGCATCGGCTGCGCGCCGCTGCGCTGGTGTGCGTAGAAGAACACCGTGAGCAAGCCGGTGAAGCCGCCCGCCGCACTGCGCTGCAGCAGCGGCGCCGCCGCCTGCGGATTCGCCGCGCTCACGGTGTAGGACGCGATGCGATTCTTCAGCGTCGGCAGGTAGTACGCTTCGTCCCGCATGTTCGTGATGAGCTTCATCAGCTCGTTCGCGGTGCTCGGCGCGCGCGCATTGTCGCGATAGAGCGCATCACCCTCCAGGCTCTGCTTGATATACGGGCGCAGCGACACCGCGAGATTCGGGATCGGGTTTGCAATACCCGATACATCATATTGGTAATACGCGGCTCGCAGATAAATCAGCAAATTGACCAGGATCAAATTGCTCGCATCGTATTGATGAATTTCCTGCACGAAACGACTCGCAACAGCGTGCACGTTTTCGGCATTGAAGATCTGGGTGGCCTGCGCTTTATCGACCGAGAACAGGCCGTAATGGCATTCGTAATCGGGAAGATTCGCGATGTAATCGGCGAGCGCCGCGCCGCGATACTGGGTCATCACCGACATGTCGCGGCAATCGGCGCCCGACGTGCTGCGCTTGCTGCGCGTGGCCGGCTGCTTGAGCGAAGGCCTGGTCAGCGCCGCGCGATCCTGCTCGCTGAGCGGCAGGTTGTACTGCGCCTGCTCGGGCGACACCGGCAGATTCTGCGGCACGCGAGGCATGCGCGCCTGCCGGGGTTGCGTCGGCTGCGTCGACTGCGCCGGCTCGGTATTGGCTGATGCGGTGCCGGCCAGTCCTGCGAATACCGACCACGCGACGATGGCCGACCAGCGGCGGGTTTTTTGAAGCCCCTCGTTTATTGCCACTTTATTTTCTCTCGGTTGTTTTTGGGCAACCAAGATATAACATTACATATTGAAACGTCAATTTAATCGATATGAAAGATAATCGCGTTAATTGATTTAATTATTCGACGATTAAAATCGATTTTCGAAATAATTCAACCGGCCGACAGGATTCGGCGAGCCGCTTCCACCAATGAAAAACGCGGGTGGCGAACCGCACCGGATGAACGACACCATCCGGCACGACTCGCCACCCGCGTTGAAGACCTTCCAGCCTTCTTCTGCTTACTTGCTGTAGTCGTACACCCCACGCCCGGTCTTCCGCCCGAGGCGCCCGGCCGTCACCATCTCGCGCAGCAGCGGGCACGCACGATACTTCGGATCGCCGAAGTCCTTCACGAACACGTCCATCACCGCGAGGCACACGTCGAGGCCCACGAGGTCGGCCAGCGCGAGCGGCCCGATCGGGTGGTTCGCGCCGAGCTTCATCCCCGCGTCGATTTCCTCCGCCGACGCGATGCCTTCCGCCAGCACGAAGAACGCTTCGTTGATCATCGGCACGAGAATCCGGTTCACGACGAAGCCCGGCGAGTTGCGCACGCCGATCGGCGACTTGTCGAAACGCTCGGTCAGCTCGCGCACCGCCGACGCGGTCGCATCGCTCGTCTGCAGCCCGCGGATGATCTCGACGAGCGGCATCAGCGGCACCGGGTTGAAGAAGTGCATGCCGACGAAGCGCGCCGGATCGGCGAGCGGCGCCGCGAGCGCGGTGATCGAGATCGACGACGTGTTGGTCGCGATGATCGCTTCGGGCCGCGCGACGGCCTCGATCTGCTTCAGGATGCGGCCCTTCAGCTCGACGTTCTCGGTCGCGGCTTCGATCACGATATCGGCCGCTGCAAGCTTCGCGTAGTCGGTCGACGTCGTGATGCGCGCCAGCGCCGCATCGCGCGTGGCTGCGTCGAGCTTGTCCTTCGACACGAGCCGCTCGAGGCTGCCCTTCAGCGTCGCGATGCCCTTCTCGAGCGCGGCGTCGCTGACGTCGATCATCACGACGTTGAGTCCCGCAACGGCGGCAGTCTGCGCAATGCCGTTGCCCATGGTTCCGGCGCCCACGACGCCGACAATTTCGATGGCCATGAAATTTCCTGTGTGTTCGGGTGCTGAGCGTTCGATTGTCAGATGTTCTCGAAGATCGCAGCAATCCCCTGGCCGCCGCCGATACACATCGTCACGAGCGCGTAACGCCCGCCGATGCGCTTCAGTTCGTACAGCGCCTTGACCGTGATCAGCGCGCCGGTCGCGCCGATCGGGTGACCGAGCGAGATGCCCGAGCCGTTCGGGTTGACCTTCGCCGGATCGAGGCCGAGCTCCTGCGTGACCGCGCACGCCTGGGCCGCGAACGCCTCGTTCGCCTCGATCACGTCGAGATCGCTGATCTTCAGGCCCGCGCGTTCGAGCGCCTTCTGCGTGGCCGGCACGGGGCCGATGCCCATGTACGCCGGATCGACACCCGCGTGCGCATACGCGACGAGGCGGGCGAGCGGCTTCACGCCCTGCGCGCGCGCGGCGTCCGCGCTCATCATCAGCACGGCCGCGGCCGCATCGTTGATGCCCGACGCGTTGCCGGCCGTCACGGTGCCTTCTTCCTTCTTGAACACCGGACGCAGCTTCGTGAAATCGTCCGCGCTTGCGTCGTGACGCACGTGCTCGTCGCTGTCGAACGCAACCTCGCCCTTCTTCGTGCGGATCGAGATCGGCAGGATCTGGTCCTTGAAGCGCCCTTCCGCGATCGCGCGCGCCGCGCGACGATGCGATTCGAGCGCCAGCGCATCCTGCGCGTCGCGCGAGATGCCGTACTTCGCCGCGACGTTTTCTGCCGTCACGCCCATGTGGATCGTCTGGAACGGGTCGTGCAGCGCGCCGAGCATCATGTCGACGAGCTTGCCGTCACCCATGCGCTGGCCGAAGCGCGCAGCCGGCACGGTGTACGGTGCGCGGCTCATGCTTTCCGAGCCGCCGCCGATCGCGACATCGGCGTCGCCGAGCATGATCGTCTGCGCGGCCGACACGATCGCCTGCAGGCCCGAACCGCACAGGCGGTTCACGGTCAGCGCGGGCGTGTGCTGCGCCACGCCGCCGTTGATCGCCGCGACGCGCGCGAGATACATGTCCTTCGGCTCGGTGTTCACGACGTGGCCGAACACGACATGCCCGACTGCGTCGCCCGGCACGTTCGCACGCGACAGCACTTCGGCGACCACCTTCGCACCGAGGTCGGTCGGCGAGAAATCCTTCAGGCTGCCACCGAAATCACCGATCGCGGTACGGACACCGCTCACTACCACGACTTCTTTCGCTGCATTGCTCATCGTCTCACTCCGGTTCGTTCGCGCCCGCAGGCGCGGGGATGCGTTGCGTTACATGTTCGGGTAATTCGGGCCGCCACTGCCTTCCGGCGTGACCCACACGATGTTCTGCGTCGGGTCCTTGATGTCGCAGGTCTTGCAGTGCACGCAGTTCTGCGCGTTGATCACCAGGCGATCGCTGCCGTCGTCGTTTTTCACGAATTCATACACGGCCGCCGGGCAGAAACGCCCCTCCGGCCCCGCGTACGTGTGCAGGTTCACGTTCACCGGCACGTTCGCATCCTTCAGCGTCAGGTGTGCCGGCTGGTTTTCCTCATGGTTCGTGTTCGAGATGAACACCGACGACAGGCGGTCGAACGTCAGCTTGCCGTCCGGCTTCGGATACTCGATCGGCTGGCATTGCGACGCCGGCTTCAGCATCTCGTGGTCCGCGTGCTTGTGGCGCAGCGTCCACGGCACGTTGCCGCCCATCACCTTCT
>NZ_JAAGPG010000603.1:0-4953 GCF_017104665.1 Burkholderia sp. Se-20378
CGCGTTCGCGGCCAAGGTCGACGCGGCCGCCGCGCGGCTGCCCGTGCTCGGCCCCACGCCGAAGGCGCTTGCGCCCGGGCGCTACCGCGCGTATTTCTCGCCGGATGCCGTCCACGAGATGACGAGCCTGCTCGGCTGGAGCGGTTTTTCGGCGCGCGCGCTGGCGAGCGCCCGCAGCCCGCTGCATCGTCTGTACGCCGGCGAGGTTGCGCTCGATCCGCGCGTGTCGATCACCGAGGATTTCTCGCTGGGTATCGCACCGGCGTTCAACGCGGACGGCTACCGGCGTGACAGCGTGCCGCTCGTCGTCGAAGGGCGGGGCGCCGGGCAGCTCGTCTGCGCACGCACCGCGCGCGAGCAAGGAGGCACGCCGAACGGCGCGGACAACGGCGAATCGCCGCAGTCGCTGACGATCGCGGGCGGTACGCTCGCCGATGCCGACGTGCTGGCCGCGCTCGACACGGGGCTCTACGTCGGCAACCTCTGGTACCTGAACTTCTCGGACCCGATCGCGTGCCGGATGACGGGGATGACGCGGTTCGCGACGTTCTGGGTCGAAGGCGGGCGGATCGTCGCACCGATCGACGCGATGCGGTTCGACGACAGCTTCTACCGGCTGTTCGGATCGGAGCTCGAGCAACTCGGCGCGACGTCGGCGCTGCTCGCGAACGACGATACATACGGCGAGCGAGCCACCGGAGGCGCGCAACTGCCGGGGCTGCTCGCGCGTTCGTTCGAGCTCACGCTGTAGCGCGCTCGCCGACACTCGCCGATGCCGTCATTCTTTATCGACCGTCCCGTCTTTGCGTGGATCGTCGCGCTCGCGATCGTCGTCGCGGGCGTGCTGGCCATTCCGCAGTTGCCGATCGCGCAGTATCCGCGCCTGGCGCCGCCGCGGGTCGTGATCACCGCGTCCTATCCGGGTGCGTCGACCGAGACGGTCGATGCCGACGTCGGCAGCATCATCGAGGAGAGCCTCGATGGCGCCGACGGGCTGCTGTACTACGAGACCAGCAGCGACGGCCACGGCAACCTCGAGATCGATGTGACGTTCGCGCCGAGCACCGATCCGGACATCGCGCTCGTCGACGTCAACAACCGCTTGAAGCAGGTCGAGCCGCGGCTGCCGCAGCAGGTCGTCCAGCAGGGGATCGGCGTGTTCAAGGCGGCGAACACGTTCCTGATGCTCGTCACGCTGACGTCGACCGACGGCACGCGCGATTCCGCGCAGCTCGGCGACTACCTGAACCGCTACGTGCTGCGCGAGCTGAAGCGTGCGCCGGGGGTGGGCGCGGCCGAGCTGTGGGATGCCGACGAGGCGCTGCGGGTCTGGCTCGATCCGGTCAAGCTGCGCGAATACGATCTCGGCGCCGACGACGTGATTACAGCGATCAGCGCACAGAACGCGACGGTCACGGCCGGCGCGATCGGCGACGCGCCGTTCGTGCGCGGCCAGCAGCTCACCGCGACGGTCGTGGTCAAGGGGCAGCTGACGTCGCCCGAGGAGTTCGGCCGGATCGTGCTGAAGTCGAAACAGGACGGCTCGGTGGTGCGCGTGGCCGATGTCGCGCGCGTCGAGATCGGCCGCGACGACTATTCGTTCTATTCGCGGCTGAACGGCCGGCCGGCCGCGACGGTCGGCATCCAGCTCGGCCCGCGCGGCAATGCGCTCGAAACGTCGAATGCGATTCGCGCACGGCTTGCCGAGCTGTCGCGGACATTGCCGCCAGGCGTGGCGGTCGAGATTCCGTTCGACGGCGCGCATTTCGTCAAGATCGCGATTCATGAAGTCGTGCTGACGCTCGTCGAGGCCGTCGCGCTGGTGTTCTGCGTGATGTGGCTGTTCCTGCGCGACCTGCGCTACACGCTGGTGCCGACCGTCGTGATTCCGGTCACGCTGATGGGCGCGTTCGTCGCGATGTGGGCGTTCGGGCTGTCGATCAACGTGTTCACGATGTTCGGCCTCGTGCTGGCGATCGGCATCCTGGTCGACGATGCGATCGTCGTCGTCGAGAGCGTGCACCGCGTGATGGAGGAGGGCGTGTCGCCGCGCGACGCCACGCGCCGGGCCATGAAGCGGATCGGCGGGGCGATCGTCGGCGTGACCGCGGTGCTGACGGCCGTATTCGTGCCGATGGCGTTTTTCCCGGGCAGCGTCGGCGGTATCTACCGGCAATTCGCGGTCGCGATGATCGCGTCGATGCTGGTGTCGTCGTTCATGGCGCTGTCGCTCACGCCCGCGTTGTGCGCGAACCTGCTGAAGCCGGTCGCGCGACACGATGGCGGCACCGGCCGTGCGCAACGACGCGGCATCGGCGCGCGTCTGGCCGACCGGTTCGGTGCAGCCTTCGCGCGCGCCGAAACCGGTTATCGCCGTCTCGCCGTGTTTGCCGTGCGCCGCACCGGCATGGTCGTGGCCGTCTATGTCGCGCTCGTGATCGGATGCGGGCTGCTGTACTGGATGATGCCGGGCGGCTTCCTGCCCACCGAGGACCAGGGGCAGCTACAGGTGATGATCCAGTTGCCGGCCGGCGCCACGCAGGCGCGCACGCTTGCGGTCGTCGAGCGTGTGGAGGCCATCCTGCACGGGGAGCCGGCGATTGCGAACGTGACGAGCGTGATCGGCTGGAGTTTCGTGGGCAGCGGACAGAACGTCGGGATGGCGTTCGTGGAATTGAAGGACTGGGCGAAGCGCGACGTCGATGCGATGGCGTTGCGCGACCGGCTCAACGGGCGGTTCGGCGCGATCCTCGACGGCGACGTCGAGGCGGCGCTGCCACCTTCGGTGCGCGGCATCGGGCATTCGGACGGCTTCACGTTCCGGCTCGAGGATCGCGGCGGGGTCGGGCTCGACGCGCTGAAGGCGGCCCGCGAGCAGCTTGCCGAGCGCGCGAAGGCAGATCCGTTGCTCTCCGCCGTGCATTTCGAGGACCTGCCGGACGCACCGCGTATCGAACTCGATATCGATCGCGCGAAGGCGTATGCGCTCGGCGTACCGTTCGAGCGGATTGCGGGGCTCCTGGGCGGCACGTTCGGCTCGAACTACATCAACGACTTCCCGGCGTCGGGCCGGATGCGGCGGGTGATCATCGAGGCCGATCCGGTCGCACGCGCGACCGATACGCAACTGATGGCGCTGACCGTGCCGAACCGTACCGGCGACATGGTGCCGCTGTCGGCCATCGCCGCGCCGCACTGGACGATCGGGCCGGTAATGCTGAACCGGTACAACGGCTATCCGTCGCTCGACATCAGCGGCCGGGCGGCGACCGGCACGAGTTCGGGCGCGGCGATGGCGGAGATGGAGCGGCTTGCCGGTGCGCTGCCGGCCGGGATCGGCTTCGACTGGGTCGATGCGGCGCGCGAGGAGCAGGTCGCCGCGCGGCAGACGCCGCTGCTCGTCGGGTTGTCGGTGCTCGCGGTTTTCATGGCGCTGGCTGCGCTGTACGAAAGCTGGACGATTCCGTTGTCCGTGCTGACGATCGTGCCGCTCGGCATGATCGGCGCGATCGCGGCGGCGCTCGCGCGCGGCATGCCGAACGACGTATATTTCAAGGTCGGGATGATCACCGTGGTCGGGCTGGCGGCGAAGAACGCGATCCTGATCGTTCAGTACGCGCGCGACCTGGCCGGGCACGGCGTGCCGCTGCGGCAGGCGGTGGTCGACGCGGCTGCTGCGCGATTCCGGCCGATCGTGATGACGTCGATGGCTTTCTTGCTGGGCGTCGTGCCGCTCGTGCTGGCGACGGGCGCGGGGGCGGAAAGCCGGCGGTCGATCGGCACGGGCGCGTTCGGAGGCGTGCTGGCGGCGACGGTGTTCGGGCTCGTGTTTGCGCCGGTGGCGTTTCGGGTCGTGGCGTCGGTTGGGCAACGCGGCCGGCGGGTGGCGGTGGCGAAGCGGGATGATCGGCAAGCGGAGGCGGTGAGGGAGTAATGCAGCTTCGCCAGCTGATTATCGTGCGTGGCGTTGATGTTGATCGATTGCGGTCGTCGTGCAGACGGCTAGTGGATGATTCAATTCAAGGAGACGGACTCAGACTATGTCCTACGTTTTGTATTACTCGCCGGGTGCGGCAAGCATGGCCGTGCACTGGATGTTGATCGAACTCGGCGTGCCGTTCGAAACGCGCCTCGTCGATATCGATTCGGGTGCGCAGCATACGCCGGAGTATCTGCGGCTGAATCCGGCCGGCCGGGTGCCGACGCTGGTCGTCGACGGCGTGCCGCGGACCGAATCGGCAGCCTTGTTGATGCTGCTCGCCGAGCGTCATCCGGCGTCGGGTCTGGCTCCTGAGCCGGGCTCGCCTGAACGTGCCGCGTGGTTCGAGATGATGATCTATCTTGCCAATTCCGTCTTGCCGGCGATGCGAAACTGGTTTTATGCGGAGACGGATGGCGATCCGCGATGTGCCGAGATGGTGAAGGCGTTTTCGCGGGGGCAAGTCGAGGAGTCGATGACGCATCTCGACAATCTGCTGTCCGACGGTCGTTCGTACCTGATCAACGATCGGTTGAGCACGGTCGATTTCCTGGCGTTGATGCTCATGCGCTGGACGCGTAACATGCCGCGTCCGGCGACGACGTGGGCGAATCTGGGGCGTTATATCCACGAGCTTCGTGCGATGCCGACGTTCCTGGAATTGAATGCGCGCGAAGGGCTGACCGAGTGGATGAATCCGGTTGCCTGAGCGTTTCGGAGGCGTTCAAAAGTGCGGCAGTGGCCGGTTGAGGGCTGCTTGCCGCGGGGATTGGGGCTGAAATATCTAATTTGACATAATCATCATTATCGGCGGTTTGTGTTGTAGTAGCTTTTTAGAAATGTCGTGTTCGGGGTTGCGGACAAAATCTTGGACTACCTTGGAGGTAGTTCATGTATTCGTACGAAGACCGGGTTCGAGCGGTTCGGCTCTACATCAAGTACGGTAGGAGCGCGGCGGCAACTATTCGCGAGTT
>NZ_JAAGPG010000604.1:0-4827 GCF_017104665.1 Burkholderia sp. Se-20378
TCGCATCGTCGAGCGGCATCACCGCCGCGTATTTCTGCTGCATGTCGAACAGGTTCGCGTCGTGCGGCGCGATCGCGCGGTCGCCGACACAATCGGCGAGCACGAGCGGGCGGAACCCGTGCGACATCGCGTCGACGACGCTCGCGCGCACGCAGCCGCTCGTCACGGCGCCCGCGACGAGCAGCGTCTGCACCGCCCGTTGCGCGAGCCACGGCGCCAGCTGCGTGCCGAAGAACGCCGACGGCACGGTCTTGCGCACGACGAGTTCGCCTGGCGCGGGCGTGAGCTCCGGCACGATCGCGCTGTTCGGATGGTGCTCGGTCAGCGTCGCCATGCCGGGCACCTTCAGCGAGAACACGTTGTCGTCGCTGCCGTCGTCCGCGTACACGATGCGGCTGTGCGCGACGGGCCAGCCGCGTTCGCGCGCCAGCGCGAGCGCGCGCGTCGTGCGCGCGATCGCCGGCGCGATGTTGCCGCCGCCGAACGTCGCGGGATCGGCGAAGCCGACCACGAAGTCGACGATCAGCAGGCCGAGGTTGCCGTGCGGCGGCAGCGGCGTGCCGAAACCCTGCTGGCGATACACGTTCGCTTCGGCGTGGCGGGAAAGATCGTTCATGGTGTCGGTTGCTCGTCGGTCAGGCGGGTTGGTCGGTCACGCGGCCGTCGCGCACGACGGTCGCGCCGTCGAGTTCGACCGTGCAGCGGCGCAGCGGGATGTCGATGTGGCAGGTGGTCGTGCGGTTGCCGCCGCCTTCGTTGTTCGGGCCGAGCGAGAACAGGAAGTTGCCTTCGAACGCGCGCGCGTCCATCCCGATCGTCGCCTCGCGGTCGTACAGCCCGAGCGTCGACCAGCGTGCGCGCGGCTGCAGCCCCCAGCCGATATGCGAGATCGCATAGCCTTCGGGGTCGGCGAAGGTCTCCATGTAGTCGCGCAGCAGGTCGGCATCGACGCCGCCCTCGATGCGCGTCGCATAGCCGCCTTCGACGGTCAGTGCGATGGGTTCGCGCACGTAGTGCTTCTGCGGCAGCAGGATGTCGCCGCGATCGATGACGATCGTGCCGCGCGCGGTGCGATCGTTCGGGTAGGTCAGCGCGAAGCCGCTCGGCCAGTGGTCCCAGCGGCCCGGCGCATCGACGAAGCCGTATTCGGCGGTTGGCGGGAACTCGCCGAGCGGGCACACGAGCGCGGTGCCGGCGGCCGACGTCACGCGCATCTCGCGGGCGGCGGCGATCCGTTTCGCCGCGGCGAGCACGCGCGTGCGGTCGGCCAGCGTCGGCACCATCCGCACGAGCACTTCGGGCGGCTCGACCGCGAGCAGGATTTTCGTGCCGGACTTCAGGATGTCGTGCTGCTCGGGCGAGAACAGCAGCGTCATCAGGTCGAGCACGAGGTCGCTCTCGCGCAGCGCGGCGATCGCGGCCTTGTTGCCGGTCAGCGGCGTCGTGCCGAGATACGCGAGCGGATCGCGGCTGAATGCCTTGTCGCCGTTCACCGGCGGCAGGTCGAGGCGGTTGACGATCGCGCCCATCATTTGCGTCGCGATCAGCGCGCACGACAGCGTCTGCGGGTGGGTGGCCGCGCTCGTCAGGATCGTGACGGTCTGGCCCGGTTCGAGGCGCGACAGCGTGAGCACCTGCTTCCACGCGTCGATCAGTTGGGTATCGCTGACTGGCATCGTCGGCTCCGGTAAGTGCGTGAGGGAAAGGGGCGGGCGCCGTGCGATCAGGCCGCGAGCGGTGCGCCGAGGAAGTCGCCGAACGCCGCGTAGAAGCCCGGGGCGTTGTCCCACGGAATCATGTGGCCGGCGTCGGGCACGCGCACGTGCCGCATCGACGGCGTCGCGCGCTGCAGTTCGGCGACGTCGTCGTCGCGCACCACGTCGCCGCGTTCGGCCGTGATCAGCAGCGACGGCACGGCCAGCTGCGCGGCGTCCGCGTGGAAATCGTCGGCATGAAAGCCTTCGTACGTCGCGCGCACCGCGCGCTCGTCGCAGGTGTGCAGCCATTCGGCGCGCAACTGCAGCTCGGCGTCGGTCCAGGTCGGGCAGAACGCGCGCATGCCTTCGGCGTCGGTGCCGGCGCGCGCGAGCGCCATCGAGTCGATGTACCACGGCAGCTTGCCCGGATAGTCGCGGCGGTTCGGGCCCGACACGGGCGGATCGACGAGCACGACCGATTCGAGCCCGCGGATGCCGCGCCGCGCGGCGCGCGCGGCGATCCGCGCGCCCATCGAATGGCCGACGAGGCTCGTGCGCGGCAGGCCGAGCGCAGCGACGAGTGCCGCGATGTCGTCGGCCTGGGCATCGAGGCTGTAGTCGAGCGACGGCGATGCGTCGGACAGCCCGCGGCCGCGCACGTCGAGCACGTAGGTATCGAACGCCGCGCCGAATACTTCGCCGACGAACCCCCACGTGATCGCGGGGCTCGTGATGCCGGGAATCAGCACGATCGCCGGGCGCGAGGCGCGCGCGCCGGTCGCGCCGCCGTAGCGCAGGTAATGCTGGCGGATGCCGTTCGCGCGGATGTTCGCGCCATACAGGAAAGTCGAGGGCATGAAGGGACTCCGTCGAAAGGGCTGGGCTCAGTACGCGCCGGACAGCAGCGCGCCGGCGCCGGGCACGATCGGCTCGAGGTCGAGCTCGCGCAGCATCGCGTAGGTCGTCGCGATCGCGGCCGTGATCACGGGCTTGCCCGTCATCGCCTCGACCTTCGCGACGGCCGGCAGCGACGGCATCTGCACGCAGGCGGACAGCACGATCGCATCGGCGTCCTGGTATGGCAGCGTCTTCACGATGTCGGGCAGGCGCGCCGGGTCGTGGCGGCCGACGTCGAGGTTGTCGGGGATCTCCAGCGCGCGGTACGCGAGCACGTCGAAGCCCTCGTTGCGGATGTAGTCGACCACGAGTTCGGTCAGCGGCAGCATGTACGGCGCGACGACGACGATCCGCTTCGCGCCGATCACCTTCAGTGCGTCGACGAGCGCGCCCGCACTCGTCAGCACCGGCGCCTGCGCGCCGTTGTCCGCCGTGTGCTTCGTCAGGCGCGCCTGCGACACGCGGTGATAGCCGTGCCCCATAGCCATGATCGCGACCAGGCATGCATAGCCGAGCACGTCGACGCGCGCGTCGCTCAGTTCCACTGCGCAGCGGTCGGATTCGGCGTCCATCGCCGCGAGTTCTTCCTTGACGACCTTCTTCATCCGCATCCGGCTCGAGTGATACGTGAAGCGCTCGGGGCGGATCGATTCGCGCAGCCGCAGCATCGCGGGAATCTCGGTTTCCATCGTCGTGTTGGAACTCGGCACGATCTGGCCGATGCGGTAGGTCTTGCTCATGACGGGGAGGCTCCGTGTCGGTAAGGGTGGGGCGGCACGCTGGCGCGGGATCGCCGGATGTCGAGCAAAGTCTAGTGTGTACATTTGAAAATGGCAATGGATCAAAATGACGTCGAACGTGCGTCTATCGCTTTGTGGTGCGGGTATTCGTGGAATTATTGGTGTTTTCCCGAATGTCGTCGCGACTGACGACAATCCGCTTGTCGTGAATAAATTGAGTGTGTACGCTATATAAACGCTATTCAATCCGCCCGTTCTCGTGCCGTGTTCGGCGACGGGCCCACGATCAGGAGATCCGCATGAGCACACCTCGTATCGCAATCATCGGCGCCGGTCTCGGCGGCACGGCCGCCGCGGCGCTGCTTCAGCGCGGTGGCTACGACGTCGCGCTGTACGAGCAGGCGCCGGCGTTCTCGCGCCTCGGCGCGGGCATCCACCTCGGCCCGAACGTGATGAAGATCATGCGGCGCATCGGCTGCGAGGACGCGCTGGAGACGATGGGTTCGCATCCGGATTGCTGGTACAGCCGCGACTGGCAGACGGCCGACGTGCTAGCGCAGATCCCGCTCGGCGACTACGCGCGCAAGGCCTACGGCGCGAGCTACCTGACCGTGCATCGCGGCGATTTCCATGCATTGATGACGCAGGCGGTGACGCTCGGCACGATCCGCTTCGGCAAGCGGCTCGCGGCGGTGGAGGACACCGGCGACGCGGTGCGCCTGACGTTCACCGACGGCAGCGTCGAGACGGCCGACATCGTGATCGGCGCGGACGGCGTGAATTCACGGATCCGCGAGCACCTGCTCGGCGCGGAACCGCCGCGCTATACGGGCTACGTCGCGCACCGCGCGGTGTTCCCGGCATCGCTGCTCGACAACAAGCCGTACGACATGTGCGTGAAGTGGTGGTCGGAGGATCGCCACATGATGGTCTACTACGTGACCGAGAAGCGCGACGAGTATTACTACGTGACCGGCGTGCCGCAGGCCGAATGGCCCGAAGGCGTGTCGATGGTCGACAGCAGCCGCGACGAAATGCGCGAGGCGTTCGCGGGTTTCCATGCCGACATCCAGCACCTGATCGACGTGTCGCCGTCGATCACCAAGTGGCCGCTGCTCGAACGCGATCCGTTGCCGTTGTGGAGCCGCGGCCGCCTCGTGCTGCTCGGCGACGCGTGCCATCCGATGAAGCCGCACATGGCGCAGGGCGCGGCGATGGCGATCGAGGATGCCGCGATGCTCGCGCGCTGCCTCGACGAAGTCGGCGTCAGCGACTATGCGGGTGCATTCGCGCTGTACGAAGCGAATCGCGCGGCGCGTGCGTCGAAGGTGCAGCTCGTATCGCACAACAACACGTGGTTGCGCACGAACGAGGATCCGTCGTGGGTGTTCGGCTACGACGTGTTCGACGTGCCGCTCGTCTCGCCGTCGCGCAACAGCGTCGCGGCCGTGGCCTGACGCGTACGCGGTGCCCGCGCCGGCCGGCGCTTCGCC
>NZ_JAAGPG010000605.1:0-4937 GCF_017104665.1 Burkholderia sp. Se-20378
CCCACCTGCGCGGCGCGGGCGGGCCGGCCGCTTGCCGTGCCGCCGCCGAAGTCGAACAACAGCTCGCGCAGCGTGACGCCGAACGCGAGCTCGACGAGGCCGCCGTGGCGGATGTTGCCCGCGAGCTGGAACGGCAGCGTGCCGCGCGAGCGGCCCATCCCGTAGTCGCGATAGAACGCGGCGCCGCGCGCGAAGATCACGGGCGCCGTCGCGAGCGTGATCACGTTGTTGATGACGGTCGGCTGGCCGTACAGGCCGGCGAGCGCAGGCAGCGGCGGTTTCGCGCGCACGACGCCGCGCTTGCCTTCGAGCGATTCGAGCAGCGCCGTTTCCTCGCCGCACACGTACGAGCCCGCGCCTTTCGCGACGTGCAGCTCGAACGCATGCGCGGAGCCGAGCACATGCTCGCCGAGCCAGCCGGCTTCACGTGCGCGGACGATCGCGGCTTCGAGCATGGCGATCGCGTGCGGGTATTCGCTGCGCACGTAGATGTAGCCGACCGTCGCGCCGGTCGCGACGCCTGCGATGATCATCCCTTCGATCAGGCAGTACGGATCGCACTCCATGATCAGGCGGTCGGAGAACGTGCCCGAATCGCCTTCGTCTGCATTGCAGACGATGTATTTCTGCGTGGCGCTTGCTTGCCGGACCGTGCGCCACTTGATGCCGGCCGGGAACGCCGCACCGCCGCGGCCGCGCAGCCCCGATTCGATCAGCGCTTCGCACGCGGTATCGCCGTCGAGCGCGAGTACGTTCTTCAGGCCGGCGAGGCCTTCGTATTGCAGGTAGTCGTCGATCGACAGCGGATCGGTCAGCCCGATGCGTGCGAACGTGAGGCGTTGCTGGCGCGCGAGATAGGGCAGTGCGTCGACGAGGCCGACGCCGCTCGGATGCGCGCCGCCTTCGAGCCAGTTTGCGTCGAACAGGGCCGGCACGTCGGCGGCCGACAGGTTGGCATAGCCGACGCGGCCGGCGGCCGTGCCGACCTCGACGAGCGGCTCGAGCCACAGCAGCCCGCGCGAACCGTTGCGGACCAGTTCGACGGCGACGCCGCGCAGTTCGGCTTCCGCCGCAATCGCGGCGGCGAGTGCATCGGCGCCGAGCGCCAGTGCGGACGAATCGCGCGGGACGTAGATGCGGGTCGTCATGCGGCCTCCGGGGTGTGGTCGGCGGCCTCGGCAAGCAGCGCGTCGAATTTCGCCGGCGTGACCTTGGCATGCAGCACGCCGTTGACCGTCAGCGTCGGCGACTGCGCACACAGCCCGAGGCAGTAAACCGATTCGAGCGCGACGTCACCGGGCGCATGCGCATCGGCGGCATCGCCGTGCGCCGCGTCGAACCGGCAGCCCGTGCGGGCTTCCGCATGCGCGGCCAGCGCTTCGCAGCCCATGCTGCGGCACGCTTCGGCGCGGCACATCTGGATCGTCACGCGCGCGGGCGGCGCGGTGCGGAAGTGGTGGTAGTAAGTCAGTACGCCGTGCACTTCCGCGCGCGACAGGTTGAGTGCGCGGGCGAGCGGCGCGACGCAGCCTGGCGGCACGTAACCGGCGTCGTCCTGGATCGCGTGCAGGATCGCCACGAGCGACCGGCCGGCGCGTGCATGGCGCTCGACGAGCGCGTCGGGCGCTTGGGAATTCGGGGACATCAGTTGTGCTCCTCCAAAGTCTCATATGCGCTCGAGATTCATATAGTGCGCATCGCGACTTCGTTCTGATTGATTTTGACCAACGATAAGCGGAAGATTTGGCGGTCGCAATAGGAAATCGGAGTGCATAATTGATTCGAATCGAATGCGACGCGTATCTGACCGTACGCGACACGGCTGGCCGTGCGGCCAGCCTGTCGGATGTCGCACCCTTGCTGGAGCTCGTGGCCGATACAGGCAGCATTGCGCAGGCCGCGCAAGCGAAAGGGCTGTCCTACCGGCACGCGTGGGGCATGCTGCGCGCGCTGGAGGCGTGCATCGGCGGGGAACTGATCGAAACCGCGCGCGGCAAGGGCTCGACGCTGTCGGCGCTCGGGCAGGCCGTCGTCGATGCACAGCGCCTCGCGCGCAGCCGGCTCGACGGGAACCTGCGCACGCTGGCGGCCGAAGTGGCGAGCGACCTGAACCGGCGGCTCGCGCAGCGCGACGGCGCCGTGCGCATCCACGCGTCGC
This sequence comes from Burkholderia sp. Se-20378, assembly GCF_017104665.1. Classification (NCBI taxonomy): domain Bacteria; kingdom Pseudomonadati; phylum Pseudomonadota; class Betaproteobacteria; order Burkholderiales; family Burkholderiaceae; genus Burkholderia; species Burkholderia sp. Se-20378. The sequence goes on from NZ_JAAGPG010000605.1 coordinate 2,159, forward strand.
ACGGCTACGCGGTCGCGACGCTCGTCTCCGCGCTCGTCGATGCGCAGGCGGCTGTCGACATCAAGTATCGCGAGAGCGTCGAGGCCGTGCAGGCGCTTGCGCGCGGCGAGTGCGACCTGGCAGGCTTTCATCTGCCGCGCGGCGCGTTTCGCGCGCAGTGCGCGCAGATCTACCGGCCGTGGCTCGACGATACGCGCCATGTGCTGATCCACCTGACACGGCGCCAGCAGGGGCTGTTCGTTCCGCGTGGCAACCCCAAACAGGTTCGCGGGCTCGCGGATCTCGCGCGCACTGACATCCGCTTCGTCAATCGCCAGCCGGGGTCGGGCACGCGCATGCTGCTGGATCTTGCGCTGCGCGCGATCGGCATCGATCCCGAGCGCATCGACGGCTACGCGTCGGCCGAACTTACGCATTCGGCGATCGCGGCGTTCGTCGCGAGCGGAATGGCCGATCTCGGCTTCGGCGTCGAGCCGGCCGCCCATCATTTCGGGCTCGATTTCATCCCGGTCGTCGACGAAGACTATTACTTTGCATGCGAACGCGCGCGGCTCGACGCGCGGCCGCTTGCCGGCGTACTGGCGCTGTTGCGCGATGCGCGCTTCGTCGAGCGCGTCACGCATCTCGACGGCTACGATCCGGCCGCGTGCGGAACGCTGACGAGTGTCGCGGCGGGGCTGGCCGGCGGCGACGGCGCAAGCGTGCCCGCGGGCAATTCCCGGTAACGCGGGCGCGATCGCATCGCGATGCAGCAGCGGGGGATTTGCGCTACGCTTGCCGCTTGACCAACGTTCCAACAAGCACGCCATTCAAGCGTCATCCCGCCATGAAATTTTCCGTTCCCCTCGCCGCGGCAGCGTTGACCGCGGGGCTGCTGGCTGCTGTTTCGCCGTTTGCGCTCGCGCAGAATTCACCTGGTGTGCCCGGCGGTATCCTGAGCGAGCAGTTTCGCCTGAACGAGCATCCGCAGATGCCGTTCGCAGCGTCGGCGCCGTCGCAGAAATATCAGAGTGGCAAGAAGTCGGCCTTGCGTCGCAAGGGCGACATGGGTGATCCGAATGGCTGCAACCTGAAGTGTCCGATGGATAGCCGGTAACCTGGCTGACAGGCGTGTCCGCACGATAGTCATGCGGCACCGGTTCGACGGGCGGGCATTGCGCCCGCGCACCGCTCTGGCTGTCTGACCGGCAACTGCAGGAATCCAGAACGATTCCGATTCTGTCCGAGCCCCGCGAAGCGTTGCCGCTTCGCGGGGCTTTTGCTTTCCAGCGAATCTTCTTGCGATTCGATGCCGAGCGATGTCCGCACGTGCGCATCGCCGGCCTGGCAGGTGATATAGGGTTAACCCGTAAATCAGGAAGGATGTCTTCCAGAAACCTGCCTTATTCTTAAGCATCCGCCTACATAAACTTCGGGTTGTCAGCGATGAACAAGGTGTTCACCGCGAACACAGACAAATCTGGAGGTAGGTCATCATGAAGTCGCTCGTTCAAGCTGTTGTCGTTGCTGCCGCTCTCGTTGCCCCGGTCGTGTCGTTCGCCCAGTCGGGTTCCACGATCACCCGCGCGCAGGTTCGTGCCGAACTGGTCCAACTGCAGCAGGCAGGTTACAACTCCGCTCGCGGTGAAGATCCGCATTACCCGGAAGCAATCCAGGCTGCAACGGCGCGTGTTGCAGAGCAACAGCGCAGCGCGCTGGCGCAAGCGCAAGGCGCCGACGCCAGCGGTTACGGCGCACAGGCGCAGGGCGCATCGGCATCGGGTTCGCGGGCAATGGGCGTGCGTCCGGCCACCGCTGAAGAAATGAAGTCGCTGTATCGAGGCAGCTAAACCGCGCATTGCCCGGCGTGCGTGAATGCCGGGTGCGACGACGCGTCGCGCCCGACACTGCGGCGCCCGGGCTGGCCGCTGCCTGGCGCGATCGATGACTGCGCGGGCGCGGCAGGACATCCGTCACCTCCTGTCGCCGGAAGTCCGGTGGCATTCCGCCCGGCCCACCCGTGGCTGGGCGCTTTTTCGGAAGGAGAGGGCGCGTGCGTTTCGCCGGCAACAAAAAACCCCGCAGACTTGCGTCATGCGGGGTTTGTGCGGCGAGCGCGGAATTTGGTGGAGGCGGCGGGAATCGAACCCGCGTCCAGAAGCGCTCCACGACTAGTTCTACATGTTTAGTTCGGTCATTTGATTTAACCGCAGCGACGCGGACGAACACGCTGCACTACGGCGATTCGCTAGATTTTCGACCCTGGCGTCGCGACGCCGACAGGGCTTAACTGACGTAAATGACCTCTGGCGGTATTGCTACCGGTCTTGCGACACTAGCCCGTCAGTGAACTAGGCAGAGGACGGCGGCCCTTAGGCTGCCAGTGCGAACGTATCGTCGTTTGCAGTTACGATTTTCCCATTGATTAACGAGGTGACGGGTCCTCGACATGCCCTAGCCGCTTCACAACCCCTGTCGAAACCAGGTCGCCCCCGCGGATAAGATCAAGCATTATAGCCCAACATCGCGCAGTAGTTCGCGCAGTTGCTGCGTCGTGTCGACGAGATGCTGCGCTTGCCAGTCGGCCGGCGCGGCGCCGTCACCGCCATAGCCGTACGCGGCCGCAACCCGTGCCCTGCCCGCGGCGCCGCCGGCCTGACTGTCGCGCAGGACAGCGCCCACCCGAGGGCGCGCCGCCCCGGCTTGAACTGGGCGGGCCTACCGAGCGGACGCGCAAGGCGCGGGGCGCACGCGCGCGTACACGACACCCGCCCCGCCCCGCCGACACCACGACAACCGA
>NZ_JAAGPG010000606.1:0-4931 GCF_017104665.1 Burkholderia sp. Se-20378
AGAAGGTGATGGGCGGCAACGTGCCGTGGACGCTGCGCCACAAGCACGCGGACCACGAGATGCTGAAGCCGGCGTCGCAATGCCAGCCGATCGAGTATCCGAAGCCGGACGGCAAGCTGACGTTCGATCGGCTGTCGTCGGTGTTCATCTCGAACACGAACCACGAGGAAAACCAGCCGGCGCACCTGACGCTGAAGGATGCGAACGTGCCGGTGAACGTGAACCTGCGCACGTACGCGGGGCCGGAGGGACGTTTCTGCCCGGCGGCCGTGTACGAGTTCGTGAAGAACGACGACGGCAGCGATCGCCTGGTGATCAACGCGCAGAACTGCGTGCACTGCAAGACCTGCGACATCAAGGACCCGACGCAGAACATCGTGTGGGTCACGCCGGAAGGCGGCGGCGGGCCGAACTACCCGAACATGTAATTGCCGAACGCGCCGCCACGAGCGGCGTGTTTCCTGGCTGCCGCAAACGAAACGGGGCGCTGCTTGAAGCAGCGCCCCGTTTTGCATTTTCCGCAACGGCCGGGCGCGACGCGCAGCGCCCCACCCGCTTGCGTCAGGTCGCGCTGCCCGCGATCTTCGGCGTCGGCGTCTCGACGTCCCCGCACTGCGCGCGATGGCGCAGCGCATGATCGATCAGCACCAGCGCGAGCATCGACTCGGCGATCGGCGTCGCACGAATGCCGACGCACGGATCGTGACGGCCGAACGTTTCCACCGTCGCTTCGTCGCCGGCCTTCGTGATCGAACGGCGCGGCGTACGGATGCTCGAGGTCGGCTTGATCGCAATCGACACGGTGATGTCCTGCCCCGTCGAAATCCCGCCGAGCACGCCACCCGCATGGTTGCCGACGAAACCGCCCGGCGTCAGCTCGTCGCCATGCACCGAGCCGCGCTGCGCGACGCTTTCGAAACCCGCACCGATCTCGACGCCCTTCACCGCGTTGATGCTCATCATCGCCTTGGCGATGTCCGCATCGAGACGGTCGAACACCGGCTCGCCCCAGCCGACCGGCACGCCCGATGCGACGACGTCGATACGCGCGCCGATCGAATCGCCGTCCTTGCGCAGTGCATCCATGTACGCCTCGAGCTCCGGCACGACCGCCGCATTCGGCGAGAAGAACGGATTCTCGTGCACGTGCGACCAGTCGACGAACGGTACGTCGATCTCGCCGAGGCCGCTCATGAAGCCGCGCACCTCGACGCCGAAGCGCTCGCGCAGCCACTTCTTCGCGACCGCACCCGCGCCGACGATCGGCGCGGTCAGGCGCGCGGACGAGCGGCCGCCGCCACGGTAGTCGCGGATGCCGTATTTCTGCCAGTAGGTGTAGTCGGCGTGGCCGGGACGAAACGTCTCGACGATGTTGCCGTAGTCCTTGCTGCGCTGGTCGGTGTTGCGGATCAGCAGCGCGATCGGCGTGCCGGTGGTCACGCCTTCGAACACGCCCGACAGGATCTCGACTTCATCGGCCTCCTGCCGTTGCGTCACGTGACGCGACGTGCCGGGCTTGCGACGATCGAGCTCGACCTGGATGTCGGCTTCGGTCAGCCCCATTCCCGGCGGGCAGCCGTCGATCACGCAGCCGATCGCGGGACCGTGCGATTCGCCGAAGGTCGTGACAGTGAAAAGCGTGCCGAGGGTATTGCCGGACATGATGGAACCGCCCAAAGAGAAATGGGCAAACCGATGCGCTGCCCGGGCCGCTGGCAGGCCGATCGTTTGCCGGTCGAGAAAAAGAGGTAAGCCGCTATTATGCCAGCCGTCCCGTGCCTGCGGGCCGTGTGAACCGTTCGGACCACACCGGCCGGCCACGGGAACGGCCCGGAGCGACGATCGCCGCCCCACGCCACGCCGGTCGAACGGGCCGGTTCGCGGCGGTCATTGCAGCCCGGGGCAATGCCGCCGGGCCCGCCCCGTCTACTTCCGCGCGCCGCGCAGCTCGGTGACCGCGGCCTGCAACGACTCGGGCGTCGCGACCGACGCCGGGATCGGCTCGCCGACCGCCAGCGTCAGCCGGCTCATCACGCCGCGCTTGATGGGGCGCGGCATCCGCGCATCGGAATGCCGCGAAAAATAGCTGCCCCACAGCCCGCGCAGCGCCATCGGAATCACCGGCGCCGGCGTGCGACCCAGGATTTCCATGATGCCGTGGTGGAACGTGTTGATGTCGCCCGTCTTCGTCAGCTTGCCTTCCGGGAAGATGCACACGAGTTCGCCTTCTTTCAACGCGGCCTCGCATGCGTCGTACGCACGCGCGAGCATCGCGGGATCCTCGTGGCGCGGTGCGATCGGGATCGCCTTCGCATGCCGGAACACCCAGCTCGCGAAGCGCGTCTTGAAGATCCGGTGATCCATCACGAAACGGATCGGGCGCGGGCTCGCGGCCGCCAGCACCAGCGCGTCAACGTAGCTGACGTGGTTGCACACGAGCACGGCCGCCCCTTCCGCCGGGATCCGCTCCGCATGCACAAGGCGAATCCGGTAGAAGGTGTGCACCAGCACCCATGCGACGAAGCGCAGCAGGAACTCGGGCACGAGCAGATAGATATACGTGGCGACGATCACGTTCAGGAGCGCCGTGACGAGGAACAGGCCGGGGATGTCGACACCGGCCTTGGTCAGCCCCATCGCCATCACGGCCGACAGGATCATGAACAACGCGTTCAGGATGTTGTTCGCGGCGATGATCCGCGCGCGGTGCGTCGGTGCACTGCGGCTCTGGATCAGCGCGTACAGCGGCACGCTGTAGAAGCCGCCGAACATCGCAAGCAGGAACAGGTCGGCCAGGATGCGCCAGTGGCGCGCACCGGCCAGGAATTCGCCGACCGACAGCAGATGGCCGGGCGACGGCAGCGCGTGGCTGGCGAAATACAGCTCGATCGCGAATACGCTGATGCCGATCGAGCCGAGCGGCACGAGGCCGATCTCGACGCGTCGCTGCGACAGCCGTTCGCACAGCAGCGAGCCGAGGCCGATGCCGACCGAGAACGTCGCGAGCAGGATCGTGACGACGTCGGGGCTCGCGGACAGCACGTCCTTCGCGAAATTGAAGAACGACGTGAGGAACGTCGCGCCGACGAACCACAGCCACGAGATGCCGAGCAGGCTCAGGAACACGGTGCGGTTCTGGCGTGCGAGCCCGAGGTTGCGCCAGGTCTCGCTGACCGGATTCCAGTTGATCACGAGATCGGGCTGCGGTGCCGGCGTGGACGGCACGCGCTGCGCGACGAACCGCCCTGCGACCGCGATGACGACGACACTCACCGCGAGCACGCGCTCGCCGGCGCCCTCGATGCCCGCCGCCGCGCCGCCAATGATCGTGCCGATCAGGATCGCGATGAACGTGCCCATCTCGACAAGGCCGTTGCCGCCGACCAGCTCATGTTCGCCGAGATGCTGCGGCAGGTACGAATACTTGACGGGCCCGAACAGCGTCGAGTGCATCCCCATCATGAACGTGCACAAATACAACAGCGGCGCGCTGTGCATAACGAAGCCGGCCGCGCCGACCAGCATCAGCACGATCTCGAAGGTCTTCACGAAACGCGTGAGGGTCGCCTTGTCGTACTTGTCGGCGATCTGGCCGGACGTCGCCGAGAACAGCACGAACGGCAGGATGAAGATCGCGGAAATCAGGAAGGCCGCCGTCTTCGCATCGACGCCGGAGAACCGCGCGGTGTGATAGGTGACGAGCGACGTGAAGCCGATCTTGAAGACGTTGTCGTTCAGCGCGCCGAGGAACTGGGTCGTGAAGAACGGCGCGAAACGGCGCTCGCGCAGCAGGTCGAACTGCGACGCGTGCGCGTGCCGTTCGTCACGCCGCCTGGAAGTGGCTTGCGTTTGATCGCTCATGCGGAATGCGCGCGCGCCGTCTGGGCGACGCTGCGCGGGCCTCGTGTGGTCATTGAAAAAACGGCGGCGCAGGACAAACCTGCGCCGCCGCGTGCCGGGTGGCGGCGCCCGCGCGTGACGGCGACGGGCGCGGCATGGTTCACGACTTGTGCGCTTCGGCTTCCGATTCCGGCCAGTCGCGGATGTACGCCTTCAGCATCCGGTTCTCGAAGCTCTGCGCCTCGACGACCGTCTTCGCGACGTCGTAGAACGAAATGACGCCCATCAGCACCTTCTTGTCGAGCACCGGCATGTAGCGCGCATGGCGCTCGAGCATCATCCGGCGCACTTCGTTGACGTCCGTTTCCGGCGTGCACGTAAGCGGCTCGTCCATCACCTTGCGCACCTGCACGTCGCCGATCGCGCCGCCGTTCACGTGCAGGCGCAGGATGATCTCGCGGAACGTCAGCATCCCGACGAGATCGCCGTACTCCATCACGACGAGCGAACCGATATCGTGCTCGGCCATCGTATCGACCGCTTCGCGCAGCGGCATATCGGGCGTCACCGTAAACAGCGTGTTGCCCTTCACTTTCAGAATATCGCTGACGCGCATCGTAGTCCCCTCATGCTTGAATGCAAAACCTCTTTCGATCCTATCGGAAAGCCTGTCAAAAGGAAAGCGCGGGCCCGTGCGGCGGGCCGCCCCCGCTTGCGGAAGCGGTCCGCCGGCAGCACAATGGCCCCATGAACAGCGGCCAGAGGAGACGTCCATGGCGCATACGCATTCGGAGCAATTCGCCAGCTTCGCCGATTTCTACCCGTATTACCTGAACGAACACCAGAACCTGACGTCGCGGCGGCTGCACTTCATCGGCTCGCTCGGCGTGATCGGCTGCGTCGCGATGGCAATCGCGACCGGCAACTGGCAGTGGCTGCCGGCAGCGATCGTCTGCGGCTACGGGTTCGCGTGGGTCGGACACTTCTTCTTCGAGAAGAACCGCCCGGCCACGTTCCGGCACCCGATCTACAGCCTGATGGGCGACTGGGTGATGTTCAAGGACATCTGCACCGGCAAGATCCCGTTGTAG